>JBMYOR010000465.1:0-3187 GCA_049599535.1 Bacteroidia bacterium
CTTACGATTGGACTCCAAAACTTAATAATTTTGCAAACCATGAGCAGATTTGATAAACTTTTTGCAAGTAGTAGTGCCAATAATCAAAACTGGAAGCAATTGAAGTCTGAAAGCCAATTAATAGAGCTTTTAGAAGAGTCAAAACAAAAACCAGTGGCTATTTTTAAACACAGTACGCGTTGCGGTATTAGCCATATGGTAAAAGATAAGGTTGAGAGTCAATATGATTTTAAAAAGCAAGATTTGAGCTTTTACTTTTTAGATTTACTGAATTATCGCCCTATCTCTAATGCAGTGGCTCAAAAGCTGAATGTGCCACACCAAAGCCCACAACTCATACTCTTAAAAGGTGGTAACGTTGTGCACAATGCTTCTCATCATATGATTGATTTAAACAATATTAAAACTCACTTACGAGCGCTTTAGCTATTTTTAAATTCAGTGTAAACTACTTCGCCGTTAATAGTGATTTGACCAACATGGCGTACAAGGCTTTTATAGTTTAATAGTGACCAATGCTTAGCATACCAAACTTCAACTTCTTTATCTTTTAAGTTCCGCATAATTTCAGCATCTATACCATTTTCTAAACCACGGTTAATGTAGTATTTTCCATTGTCACCTTCAATTCTAAGTCTAATGTCTTTTGATCCTTCATGTACCTGAAATTGATGCATTACGCCAGTTACTTTATTACATTGAGTTTCGTTTAGGCTATGTATAGGCATGCCAAATACTAATAAAAATAGGGCAATACAAGAAAAAACCCCAATAATAATTAATTTACCAAGTTTCATTCGATTGATTTTAATGTTAAAACTAAATTAACTATTTATTATTGTGTTTGATAAAAAACAAAAATTAAAAGTGAGTATAAAGGATCATAATTTAGCTTTTAGGTAGGCAAGTTCTTTTTAAACTTAAGGGCTAAAAAGTGTTTTAACCAATAAAACCTTTAATAGTGTTAACACAGTTACTTTAACTTAATATCGTGCTGACCTGCCCATTGACTAAGGTTTTGCTTGTTTAATGCAGCAGCCATTAAATCAGGAAACAAGTCAGGGGTACAGGCAAACACAGGCACATCAATTGAGTTCAAAAACTCAGCATTATTATGATCATAATAGGGGGCGCCATCATCGTTAAGGGCTAAAAGCGTAACCATTTGAACCCCACTTTGAACAATTTCGGCCATTTTCTGCTGCATTTTTGTGTTATTGCCACCTTCATATAAATCTGAAATAAATACCAAAACAGTATCGTTTGGCCTTGTAATTATTTGTTGGGTGTAACTTAGGGCCTTGTTTATATCAGTGCCTCCACCAAGCTGAATTCCAAAAAGCACTTCAACAGGGTCGTCAAGCTGATCACTCAAGTCAACTACGCTAGTATCAAAAACTATCATTTTTGTGTCTACTGCCGGTATTGATGCCATTACAGCTCCAAAAATGCCCGAGTAAACTACCGATGTACCCATTGATCCGCTTTGATCAATACAAAGCACAATGTCTTTCATTGATTTTCGCTTTTTGCCAAACCCAATTCTGGTCTCGGGAATTATAGTTTTATATGCAGGTTGGTAATGTTTTAGATTGCGTTTAATGGTCTCGTTCCAATTAATTTCATAATGTCTAGGATTTCGGTTTCGGCTGGCTCGGTTTACGCTGCCCGTAATGGCTTGCTGAGTGGGGGCTTGTAATTTTTTTGTTAATTCATCAACCACTTTTTTTACAACCATTCGGGCTGTATCTTTCGATTTATCTGGTAAAGCCCCGCGTAAGCTCATTAAATTAGCAACTAAATGAACATCGGGCACCACGGTTTCGAGCATTTCGGGCTCGGTTAGCATTTGAGTTAGATTTAGCCTATCAATGGCATCTTTTTGCATTACTTGCACCACAGTATTAGGAAAATACGTTCGAATATCGCCAAGCCAGCGGCTCACATTTGGAGATGATGGACCTAAGCCGCCTTTGCGATCATTATCATAAAGGGCTTCTAATGTTTGGTCCATACCAAGCTCATTAGGACTTAGTTTGGCAGGCAATTCTTGTTCTGATGCTTTGCCGAGTACCATTCGCCAACGCTTTATGTTATCTTTTTGCTCAGTCATTTCATGTTTTACTTTAACAATAGTTTAGAGGGGAGCTACTATCAAGTTATTTATTTGCTTTTTAGTGAGTTAATTTTTATTTGTGACTTACATGTAATTATCGAGCCGCATTTTTTTTCTTAATTGTTTGGGGTAAAATCTTCTTTTGGTAACCCCACCATCCATCTTAAGGTGGGTAGTGTTTTAAAGGCTCTTTGGTGGTTTAAATCATCTTCGCTCACCGATTGGGTAAGTTTTTGGTTGCCATATTTGGCTTTTTCGGCTATTTTCTGTTTTTCGCTCGCGCTAAAACTTGCAAAAGTTCGTCGTAAAAGCGGAATTGTATTATTAAAACCTTCTTCTTCAAGGCTCAAAACCCATGTGTTAATAATGTTCCAAATTTCATCGTCTAGAAGCAAAACCATGGCCGCATCTTTTAAAAAACCTTCAACCCAGGCCGCCGCATCTGCTGCTTGAGTGCCTACTGATAAGGCTTGACTAAATCTTTTCGCGGTTTCGGCACCATTTAAATACTGCTGATCATAAAGTAGTTTGCAACAGGTGCCGTGTAGTAAGGGAGCAGCCTTTTTATTTTCTGCAACTGTAAAAAGGGTGTGCATCCAATCTTTTAAAAATGTTTCGTTGTTTAAAAGTAATATACCTTGTTGCAAATCTTTAATGATATGTGCCATTTCGTTAGCTTGATCGTTGTCAATGCCTGTACAACTCATGGGCAATGCTGCTGTAATTCTATAAAAAATGGCATTGATAATTTTTGCAATTACTTTTAAGTCGGTTTCTCTTACATTGCCATATCTATTGATTTGTATAAGCGGCAAAATGGCCTTCATAAGCACCTTACTATCATTAGTGGTTGATGCTAGAGTATCCATTTTACGCATTAATGCATCAATACCTTGATTAAGTGCTGCAGGTAGTGCTTTTTCGAGTAAAGTAGTAATCTCGTTGAGCTGATGGCTTTCTGTGGCTTTGCTCATTAAAAATTTGTTGGCGGCCACATCAATTGAGTTACCCCAAATAGCTTTATCGAGCAGCTGCAGCGTTTGATCAGGGGTCCACATTAGTTCCCATTGC
>JBMYOR010000466.1:0-3186 GCA_049599535.1 Bacteroidia bacterium
AACGGATCACCTGTAAACGTGGGAGAGTTGTCACATGGATCTTGGCAAATGTTTAATTCAGCTTCGACATAAAAATTTTGATTAGCTGCGCCCGTGGTAATGGCTCCGTTTCTACAACATTGAGCCCAAGTAAGGGTTACTGTACAACAACCATTTTTACGCCAATCAGATACAATTAGAATTGTGGTTAATTCATAAACTTCAATACCATACTTAAAAGAACAGCCCGCGTTTGTACAACGCGTACACTGATCGTCGCAAACTGGGGTAATATCTCTACCCTGTCCTCTGGTGGTTGTAAGTCGTTTTGTACCGCAGTTAGATAGGGCGGTAACCGGGGTGGCTGATAAGTTAACACCATTACAATCACGATATACCTGTACCGTAATTTTAAAAGTGTCTTTACCAATACACTCCCATTGGAAGTCTGATCCCATTACGTGCGTTGCCTCAACCTTAGTTGAGCCCAGCACCATAATGGTCAGAATTGGGATTAGTAATCGTAAAAATTTCATATTATTCGCAGTTATTTTAATGTAAAAATAATTCACCTAAAGTGCAATTAAATAAAAAGTACCCGTATATCAGATTGGTTAATTTATTAAATTGAACTCTTCTCAGTTTTTCAAAAATAATTCACCGAATGTTGACATACAACTTTTGTTTATTCAAGATTTATTGTTTAGGTATTATTAAATACGAAAAAGCCGCTGAAAAGGTTCAGCGGCTTTTGTAATGTCAACAATAAATAATTTTTATACTAGATGTTAACTCTTTAAAAAAAGCAATTATTTAAGTCTACTCAAATACAATAGGCTCATTTACTTGAGTGCCATTTGAGAATTTTACATTAAGTATGTAGAACCCTTTTTGAATTTCGCTCACATTAACTGTTGTACTTGAAGCCTTAACAGATATTTTGTAAATACACTTACCCGATAGAGTAAATATAGAAACTTCTTTTTGCTCAATTGCAGAATTAACTACTACAAAGTTTGAAGCGGGGTTTGGATAAACATTGAGATTAGTACTTGCGAGTAGACCTATAGTTTCTACATTAGTTGAAACTCCATTGGTATTCACTTCAACATAAACATCGGTTTCTTTTGGATTTTGCTCATCTAACACTATCCAAGTGCCTTCGCTACTAACGCCAGGAATATCTACAAACAAGTAGTATTTACCATAAGCTAAACTCGGAAACTCAAATTCGCCATTGCTACTTGAATAAGTATAAGCAACTGCTTCAAAGTTCTCATTCTGGATCACAATTTGTATCTGCCCTAATGGTTCACCTGCTTTTTTATTTGCTCCTTTTCTAACATCTCCACCAATAAAGCCTTGGCCACCTAGATTGTTTCCTTTAACCATGTTAATATCTAACCCAAAAGAAGTTTGACTTATTGATGTAGATGATACGCTATCCCATCTGAGTTCACCGCCGTAGTAAGTAGGCATATAGTCTAGATAGTTCTGATCTATAGAATCTAGAGCTACTTTTATATAATAGTCTCCTTTGCAAACATTGCTAAAGTAATAAGACCCTACAGAATCTATATATGTGGTATCTACAGCTGTAAGTAAGTTACTATCCTTTTGAATCAAATATACTTTTCCATATTCGGCAAAGTTGTTACCCACAAACACTTGACCGCCTACATATAAATTGCATGAGTTTGATGAGCACGTTCCGGCATAAACTCTAACGGTATCTTGAGCTTGACAACTGCTCGATGAATCAAAATAATACACCAATACATTGTAATATCCCTGAGTAGTGTATGTATGAGTTACTGTTGTTCCAGTTGAAGATGAACCATCACCAAAACTCCAATAAACACTACTTGAACTCATTCCGGCGCCTAAAGTAGCTTCAAAATCATATGTACATGCATTTACTTTGTCGGCATCAATATCAATTGAACAACTGCTTGACGAACCACAACCCTGCACATAAATTGTATCGGTATATGTGTTACTACATGATCTTGCTGAATCAAATACTGTAAGGCTTACACCGTAGTATCCATTGCTAGTGTACTTATGTGTAGGTGCCCAAGCTGTAGAAATTGAACCATCGCCAAAACTCCAATAGGTACTGTAACCATTACCACTTTTATTATTGAAGTATATAACACATTGGTTTGTTGAATCTTGAACATAAGAAAAGTCAGCTTTACAAGTACTCGTTGTATTTTTAAGACTAATAACTTTTTTAATTTTATCTGAACAAGTTCCAGAAGTTACCTCTAGTTCAACTGTATAATTTCCGTAGCTTGAATAGGCGTGATTAGGGCTTGTTTTTGTTGATGTGTTGTTATCACCAAAGTTCCAACTGTAAGTGGCTGAAGTACCAGAATAAGTACTTTTATTGGTAAAGTTTACATCTTTATCATTTGATCCTGTGCCAACAGTATAGCTAAATTCAGCACTACAGCTCGAACCTGAACTACCTATAAAAATTGAATCACAATATGTATCGTAGCAATTTGACATAGAGTCAGAAATAGTTAAGCATACCATATATACACCTGGCTTGCTATAAATATGAATTGGGTTTTGATTGTAAGCATAGCTGCCATCACCAAAAGACCAATCATAAAATACTCTACTTGAGCTGTAGGTAGAGTAATCGGTAAATGAGATAGTATCGCCTGTTTTTAATACGCTATTGGGGTAACCAAAAGATGCTGTACATGATTGACCGTTTGATTGTGGTGCCAAAAGCAGTAGAAATGCTACTAAAGGCAAAAGGAGTTTTAATTTTTGCATAATGATTCTGTTTTGTTGTGGATTCAAAAGTAGGTGGCTGCTGAGTCTGCAACGCTTCAAACCCTACCATTCTTACGCGTTCAAAAAATCATAACTAATCTAATTTATTCAATATCCAGTCGTTAAAAGCGAAAAATGTTCCAATTTCTCCCTCATTCAAACCAACAATATCTTTTACTTTATTTTTTAATGCATTAGATACTTTAAACTCATCTCTATTGGCCAGTAACTTAAGAGCACTTACCCAATTTAACGCACTTCCCAAATCTTTAAACTCATTTTCAAGTTTAATCAAAAGCTTTAGTACCTGATCAAACTCTTCAAGTTCATAAATTACAATAAGCTTAAATAAATGAATCTGAATTTTAAGTTCCGATTCAAAGTTTTGATAATGCTCAGATTTAAATAAAAGAT
>JBMYOR010000467.1:0-3173 GCA_049599535.1 Bacteroidia bacterium
TACCGATTGGGTGATATTTCGCTTACCGGAACTTTTAAGGGGTTTGTTGACTCATTTAAAACCATAGGCACCTTAAAAAGCGCCCTGGGCTTGGCAAATGCAAATGCGGCAGTTAAACTTGACTCTGTGGCTGCAAATAATAAGTATTCGGGGCACCTTAACCTTGTAAACTTTAACCTGGGTGAGTTTTTAGAAAACAACGACTTTGGCATTGTGAGCATTGATTCAGATATTGAAGCTAAAGGCAATAAGATTGAAAACTTATCGGCTCAAATTGATGCTAAGGTTACTTCATTTACATATAAACGCTACAACTACCATAATGTAAAGATTGATGGTAAATTGGCTAATTACTTTTTTAAGGGTGAGCTAAACTCAAAAGACACAAACGCCAATATTAAACTTTTGGGTACCGTAAACTTTACCAATAAAATTCCGAAAATTGATATTGATGCTAGGTTACACCAGCTTAATTTACACAAGCTAAACCTTACAAAAGATACCATTAGTATTAAATCAAAAGTGCTTGCCAATTTTGAAGGCAATAAAGTTGAGAACTTTATAGGTAGCGTTTCAACCCAAAATTTATTTTTAACCGTAAATCAAAATAAGTACGAAACGGGTTTTACCACACTTAACGGCAGCCTAACTCCAATGGGCAAAAGCTGGACCCTTGAATCTGACTTTGCCACCGCCAGTATTGAAACATCTATTCCTTTAACCCAAATTCCGCAATCGTTAATTGAGCATGGAATACTGTTGGTGCCTAAAAACATTGGCCAACAAACCCAACTTGCTCCGCATTATTTAAATGCTACAGCCAGCATACATAACCCATTGATTTTAAATTCAATAATTCCAGATAATTTGCTTTTTGCGCAAAACACCAAGGCAGCCGTTTTTATTGATGATAGTGAACAAATATTTGATATTGAATTTTCGGCTCCCTTTTTTAAATACGATAATATTTACTTTGATGCACCCCAAACCACTATTTGTAGCAATGCCGACACGCTTTTTGCCTTCGGAAAACTATTAGCGCTAAACACAAATGAGTTTAGCCTAAATGGGTTTAATTTTAATCTTAGTAGCGATAGCAGTTTTGTATATTTAAATCACTCGGGCAGCATAAATGATTCTATTGTAAACTTTAACCTAAACCATTCAATTGCCTATAGCCAAACTGGCAATACAGCTATTACAATTGATAGCAGCCAGTTTACCGTTGATACCAATACTTTTAAAATTGCTTGCGACACCTTGCTTTGGCAACAACTTACCGATTTTAAGTTTGATAACCTTGCCTTTTACCTAGGCAACGAAAAACTACTAACCAATGGCACTGCTAGCCTTAAAAACGAGTATAATGTTGATTATTCACTTTTTAGGCTCAGCTTAAGCAAAGTAGCGCCTTTTTTACCCGATTATTTTAAAACCATTACTGGCCAAGTAAGCGGCAATGGTCATATTAATTCAGATAAAGGGCATCCGGTAATCGAAGCTTCATTATATGCCAACCCTGTTAGCTTTAATAATTTAGATATTGATGCCATTCAAATTGAAAGCCACTACTCAGCACAAACAAAAGTTTTGGCCATTTACTCAAGTATTTTAAACCCACAAGGTAAAGAGATTCTTTACGTAAAAGGCGGGCTTAATTATTTAACCCAACCTACTATAGATTTACTTTTTGGTGCCGACGCAATACCCAATAGCTTTTTTGAGCCACTTACTATTGATGTGGTATCTGACCTTAAAGGCAGCGCTACGGCAAGTGCCAGGTTAAGCGGACCACTTGAGTCGCCCAAGCTAAATGGTTGGTTGGCCCTTGACTCATCATTTTTACATGTAGATTACCTTGGAACCAATTATAGTTTAGAAGACACATTTTTTATTAATTCAGAAAAAATTCTGGTTAATAACCTAACTCTTATTGACCACAGGGGCAAAACCGCCATTGTAAATGGTAATATAAAACACGACCTACTCAAAAAATTTGACTTAAACCTTGATTTAAGGTGCACCGACTTTACCGTATTTGATATTGATGAAAACGAAAACGACCTATACTACGGCTCATTTTATGGTACCGGTTCAGCAAAATTTACTGGGCCCATGCTACGAGCAAATATTTATTGCGATTTGGTAACTGAAAAAGGCACCAAATTTTTTCTACCCATTGAAGAAGAACAAGGCTACAGCCAAGAATCGTTTATTCGGTTTGTAAATTCAGAAAATGCCCTAACTGAATATGAAGTAAATGATCAGGATTTCTCATTAGACCTAAACGTTACCCTTAACCCAAAGGCTGAAACCCAGCTTATTTTTGATAAAAAACTAGGTGATATTATAAAGGCATCAGGCGATGGCAAATTAAACATGAAATTAACCCCAGCAGGAGAGTTTCAAATGTTTGGAGATTATATAATTGATCAAGGAAACTATCTTTTTACCGCATTTGACCTAATTAACAAAAGGTTCGAAATTGAAAAAGGGGGCAAAATTAGTTGGGTTGGCGATCCTTACGATGCCTTAATTGATATTAAAGCTAACTATAATTTAAAAGCTAATGCCTACAGTTTAGCCAGCAACTTACCGCAATACGATGCCGCTCAGCTCGAGCAATATAAAACACCTGTGCCCGTAGTGGCCTATGCGCAGCTAAACGGATCGTTATTAAAGCCTGAAATAAACCTTGACTTTGAGTTTATTGACGAAGGCGGCGTTGATGTAGCATCATTACAACGAGAGCTCGACAATATGAATTTTAGTGATGAAGAGCTTACCAAACAGGTAGTAAGTTTATTGGTACTCAATAGATTTATGCCCATGTACAATAGTGCTCCTGTAAATACCGATATATTTAGTTCGAGCGTAAATGCTGGGTTGGGTGATCTCATATCAAATCAGCTTACCTACTGGTTAAGCGCCATTAGCGATGATTTACAGGTAAATGTTAATTACCGCAGATATACATCTGATGGTATAGAACTTAGCGAAGGAGAATTAGAGTTAGCGCTATCAACCACTTTTTTTAACGATCGAGTTGGGGTAGATTTTGCCTACGAACTACAAAATGGCTATAGCCCTAATAAAGAAATATCGTACAAGGTAAATCCCGATGGAAGTATAAAAGTACTTGTGTTTCAAAGGCAAACACAAAACCCCGTAAT
>JBMYOR010000468.1:0-3168 GCA_049599535.1 Bacteroidia bacterium
ATAAATCACCAAAAACAGGTATTGGAAGACTTGTTGGCCTGATTTGGATGTTCGCTTCTTTAATAATGGTTTCTTACTTCACGGCTTCAATTGCCAGTGCCTTAACTGTACAACGTATTGGCGATCAGTTTGACGATCCATCAGATTTAGAGAAAGTAAGCGTTGGAGCCATTAAGGGCACTATTACTGAGTCGTATCTAAAAAATCACAGAATAGATTATGTAACTGCCAATAATTTTGATGAATTAACCGAAAAGCTTAATGCAGGCGAGATAGATGCTTTAGTAGCAGATTATCCTATTTTAAAGTACTTTATGAATACCAATAAAGTAGATAACCTTAAAATGTTGCCACATAAAATTCATGAGTTTTTTTATGCCATTCCTATAAGTAATAACATGCGCTACCGAGAGCAAATTAACGAATCTTTGCAGCAGTATATTGAAACCGACGAATGGGGAGATCAGCTGTTTAATTACTTGGGAGAAACTGATTAGTAAATGAAATTAAGAGAAGCACAACCGTTAAATAAAATTGCCGAAAAAATTGGTGCTACAATTATTGGCAATGCTAATGCAGTAGTTAGTGGTATTAACGAGATTCATAAGGTTGAAAAAGGCGATTTAACTTTTGTAGATGTACAGCGTTATTTTACCAAAGCGCTAAGCAGTAATGCATCATTCATTATTATAAATGAAGTGGTTGATTGCCCCGCTGATAAGGCGCTTTTAATACACCCAAAACCATTTGATGCATATAATCAATTAGTAGCAAGTTTTTACGATACACAGAATGCTTTTGACTTAAGTACGCCGGTTTCAAACAGTGCAAAAATTAGTGATTCGGCTCAGGTGCATCAGGGGGTAAGTATTGGAAACAATGTATGTATTGGCGAAAACAGCATTATTTACCCCAATGTGGTGATTTACGATAATGTTTCAATTGGTAAAAATGTAATCATACATTCGGGTTCGGTAATTGGTGGGCAGGCTTACTACTATGCCAAAAAAGATGGCCGCTTTGTTAAATGGCACTCATGTGGTAATGTAGTGATTAATGACGATGTAGAAATTGGATCGTGTTGTACTATAGACAAAGGTGTAAGCGGTGCTACAAAAATCGGAAAGGGTACAAAACTCGATAATCAAGTACATGTAGGCCATGGTGTAGAAATTGGCGAAAATTGCCTTTTTGCCGCACAGTGCGGTATTGGTGGTAAAACAATTATTGAAGATGAAGTAATTTGTTGGGGACAGGTAGGAATTACAAAATCAATAAGAATTGGCAAAGGAGCCGTAATTAGCGCACAAAGTGGTGTTAGTAAAAGTTTAGCGGGTGGCAAGGCCTATTATGGTTCGCCTGCCCGAGAAATAAAAGTGGTACAAAAAGAAATGGCCGCGGTTAGAAGGCTGCCCGATTACTTTCATGAATTGAAAAAATGAGAAGCCAATACAAAGCTCAAGTTGAAAAAATTACTTGGAGCTCAATAATTACCAACTTATTACTTTTTGTTTTAAAAATGTGGGCGGGGTTGGCTTCAAGCTCAGTTACACTTATTGCCGATGCTTGGCATACTTTAAGCGATAGTGTTTCGTCAATTATTGTTTTGGTAGGGGCAAGGGTGAGTAAAAAACCCGCCGATGACGAGCACCCTTATGGGCATGGTAGGGCAGAAACCATAGCGGCACTTTTTGTAGGCATGCTATTGGCATTTGTGGCCTTTATTTTTTTGCAAGAGTCGGTTGAAAAACTCATGGGGCACGGTACGGCACAGTACACTTCATTTGCCTTATGGGTTACTGCTTTAAGTATTGTTGTTAAAGAAGTTTTGGCACGGATGTCAATATTGGTTGGAAAAAAAGCGGGTTCAAGGGCTTTGGTAGCCGATGGCTGGCATCATCGAAGCGATGCTCTATCTTCGATTATTGTGCTAGTTGGTATTTTTTTAAACCCTTATTTGTGGTTTATTGATGGTTTAATGGGCGTGCTAATCTCGGTTTTTATTGGTTATGTGGCCTATGATATTATTAAAGATTCGGTAGGTGCGCTTTTAGGCAGAAGCCATGATCAAAAAATGCTGCTGATTATTCAAAAAATTTGCAACGATACCGCTCATAAAAATGTGCAAGCACACCATTTGCAGGTACATGATTATGGAGAACATATCGAAATTGTGTTTCATATCAGATTACCAGGCGAGTGGACCTTAAACAGGGTTCATGATGTGGTTGATGATCTTGAATTGGCAATTCAAGAGAAATACGGCGGCTACGTAAATATACATGTAGATCCAATTGGGGTGCCTTAATATTATTTTTAGACAAGTCTAAAAATCAGTAAAATTGTGTGTTATTTTTGTATCTTAATTTAGATGTTGAATGGACGAAAGATTTTGGTGGGCATTTAGCCTTTCTATGTTGGCGGGGCTTTCTACAGGGATTGGTAGCGTAATTGCAATTTTTGCCAAGCGAACCGATAAAAACTGGCTCTCGGTAAGTATGGGGTTCTCGGCAGGGGTAATGATTTATGTAAGTTTTGTAGATATTTTTCCGAAAGCACAAGAGCACTTAACCGCTGAGTTGGGCGATATAAATGGTACTTGGGCTACTGTGGCAGCTTTTTTTGGCGGTATGTTGCTTATTGCCATTATTGATAAAATTATTCCGCATCACGATAATCCTCATGAGTTTGCCGAAACTGATACTACCGAAGAACTTGACCATAAAGAAGCCGTAAAAGGAAAAAGTAAAGAAGCTGCACTGTACAAAACGGGCGTTTTAACGGCACTTGCAATTGGTATTCATAATTTTCCTGAAGGTTTGGCCACTTTTATGGCTGCTTATCAAGATTTAGCTTTGGGTATACCTATTGCCATAGCTATTGCATTACATAATATACCTGAAGGTATAGCGGTTTCAATTCCGGTTTACTTTGCAACAGGTAGTAAAAGAAAAGCATTTTATTTCTCATTTTTATCAGGTATTTCAGAGCCCATTGGTGCTATTTTAGGGTTTTTCTTACTTAAAGAAATATTTAACGATCTTTCATTCGGAATCATTTTCGCACTTATTGGCGGTATAATGGTGTTTATTTCATTAGATCAGCTATTGCCTGCCGCTCATAAGTATGGTAAGCACCATCATACCATTTATGGTATGCTTGCGGGTA
>JBMYOR010000469.1:0-3168 GCA_049599535.1 Bacteroidia bacterium
ACAAATTTTTGGACAAAGTAATTCTAACTTTAATCCTGATAAATGGAATCAGCTTTTTGAATTGCCCTTAAATAAAATGGTAGATGAATACAGCACCGGCATGAAAAAAAAATTGGCACTTATGGGGGTAATTGCTCTTGATAAACCAATTTTAATGTTAGATGAGCCTTTTAATGGAGTTGATCTTGAAAGCAATGAGAAAATTAAATTGGTGCTTAAACGATTACAAGAAAATGGCAAGACAATTATTGTAACTTCTCATATACTTGAAACCCTTACCGACATTTGTCACCAAATTTCAGTGTTATATGAAGGTAAAATTGAGCTGACTTCAAAACACGAAGAATTTGACAAATTGAAACTGCACTTGCACCAAAAAATTAATGCAAAAGCATCAGTAATTATTGATAATATTTTTAATGAAAAATAAACCAATTAATTTTTACGAAGCGCGAATAAAGTCGCTTGAGATAGAACAAAAGAAACATAAAGTAAAAAGTAATAAGCTAGTATCGGTAAGGTTAATTTTAGCAATTGCAACCATTGCGGTAAGTATTTTACTTTATAAAATAGGCTTATTTTTTGTTTTACTTGCCTTGGTAATTGTAAGTATTGGAGTTTTTATTTGGTTGGTAAAAAATCACAATACTGTTAAGCAGCAATTGCTGCGCATTAGTAACTTAATTGAAATTAATCGTAATGAAATTAATGCACTCAATGGTGATTTTACAAGTTTCGATAATGGCAACGAGTACATTGAATTTGATCATAAAAACCTTTATGATCTTGACCTTTTTGGAGATAAATCGCTTTATCAACGTGTTAATAGAGCTACCACATCTGAAGGACAAACCCATTTAGCTAATCATTTAAAGCAGCAACAAGGCAATAATATAGAGTCACTTAAGCTTATACACTCAGAGCTTGGGCAAAACCCTATTTGGCGACAAGATTATTTGTCGGTGGGCATGCTGGCGCCTAAAAATAAAGGTTATCAAGATTTGGTAAAATGGTTTGCCGAGCCTTCTATTTTATTCGGAAACAAATTTTTTGAAATCATTTCAAAAATATCACCCATAGGTTTTGTTGCTGTGCTACTGTTATATTTTGTAGGTATAATGCCCCAAATGGTACCCATTATTTACTTTTTTGCCAATTTGGTACTTACGGGTAATAAGGTAAAAGTAATTAATGCCTTACATGGAAAGGTTTCAAAAAAGCAGAACAACCTTGATGCCTATGCAGGCTTACTACAAAGCTTAACTCAGGCTGATTTTAAAAATAATGAACTTATTGACTTAAAAAACAGGGCAGATGGTGGCTTTACAGCAATTACTGAGCTTAAGCGATTGATTAACCTACTTGATTCGAGACTTAATATGATAATGGGGGTAGTGCTAAATGGTATGTTTTTGTGGGATTTTAGGTTGGTAATAAGAATAGAGAAATGGAAAATTGATAATGTTCAAAAACTTGAAGATTGGATTGAAGTTATAGCGCAAACTGAATCGCATTGTAGCCTTTCGAATTATGTTTTTAATAATCCAGAGCTAATATGGCCAACGGTTTCAACCGAACAGGTAATTGCAGCAAAAGCCATTGGACATCCTTTTTTATTATCAGAAGAAAGAGTTTGTAATGATTTCGAATTAGATTCAAAAGGGCAAGTAGTTTTACTATCCGGAGCAAATATGAGCGGTAAGAGTACTTTTTTACGAACCATTGGATTAAACCTTGTTATGGCAAAAGTGGGACTGCCGGTGTGTGCTAAATCGTTTAGTTTTAAACCTATTCCGATTTTTACCAGCATGCGTATCAATGATTCGTTGCAAGAAAGTGAATCATACTTTTTTGCCGAGCTGAAGCGCTTAAAGTTCATAATGGATACCATAAAAAGGGGAGAAGAGATCTTCATCTTGATGGATGAAATTCTGCGTGGAACAAACTCAAATGACAAGCACAAAGGCTCTGCAGGTTTAATTAAGCAGCTGATTTCTTTAAAAACGAGTGGTATTGTGGCTAGCCATGATATTACGCTATCAGCCCTTGAAAATGAATTTCCAAATAAGTTGCTCAATCGCTCTTTTGAAGTTGAAAATAAAGATGGCGAATTGGTTTTTGATTACAAACTAAGAGATGGAGTTTGCCAAAATCTGAATGCTACTTATTTAATGGAGAAGATGGGGATTGTTTAGTTAGTTAATTGTTAATGGTTGATTTGTTAATTGTTAAACACTTAATTGACTTAATATGGCAAGTTGGCACCTAATTGAAATTGAGAATGCTCTTAATAGAATTGGTTGGAACGTGATTAATAGATTAATACCTGATCCTAAAAATAATTTTATCGGTGGTTGGATTATCAAAAGAAGCCATGAAAGGGAAGTTGAATTTGACGGTGTATTTGATGCTTTTGGCAATATTGTGAATGATCCTACACTTGATAAGGTTTATGGTTGTCAAATAAAAGGCACCGAGATTACACTGTATTTCTAAGACAAGGGGAAGCAATGGGATGAAAACCTGGAAAGATTTGTAAATCAGCTGAATGAAATAGATTGATTGGATCGTTTTTTAAGTAATTCTAGTGCAAGCTTTGTATTCCCTTCTTCATTGTCTCTATTCGATTCATCTACCCTTTGATGGAGCTCTTTAATGCTCATTGATTCAAATTCATTGGCAATTGACTTTTTACTCTCATCTTTAATCAAGTCATTAATTTTTTTCAAAAGGGCATTATCGTCAAGATTTAGAATGCTTTGAGCCAAATGAATTTTTAGGTCGGAAGTGTTCATATTCCAAATTTACAGAATTGAGATGTCTAATTTATTTGTCTTAATAGTTGATTTGAAAGCTGCAGTTGCATTTGAAAATAGAGTTTCTTTGTATTCATGAACGAAGGAACCCTGCGCAAGAACATTAAAATAGATCAGCTTGTAAATATAGTTGAGAAGCACAATCAAAGAACTGGTGAGCTCACAGAAGGGGTTGTTGAGCGTATTCTAACCAAATCGCCACAGCATCCGCATGGCATAAAGGTGAGATTAGAAACTGGAGAAGTAGGAAGAGTAAAAGAGATAATTGATGAAGATATTGATTGAAAGCACCAATATCTTCATCAGCCTATAACACAAATCTATATTGCTTCTAAAGCTGCATCGTAGTTTG
>JBMYOR010000470.1:0-3164 GCA_049599535.1 Bacteroidia bacterium
ACTAAATAGTGACATAAACAAATGGGGACATTTTTTTTATAAAGAAAAAAACGATGTATTAAGGGTTGATGTACCGGTTTCTGAACCTAAGAAAATGACTGAAGCCTTATCAATGGATTTTTCAAAAGAAAAATTTGGTTGTACCCTATTTATAGCTTGGGAAAACTCACAAATTAGCCTGCCTATACAGATCGAGTTTCAACGCTAAATATTTAATTTTTCTTTTTACAAATTCATTTTTAATCAATTAAAAGCACTGCATAATGGGTAAATTAATTGACCATATTACCCCAGATCAAATAAGTTTTATAGCGGAGCAAAAATTATTTTTTGTGGCTACCGCTGCATCTGATGGGTTTGTAAATGTTTCGCCCAAAGGGCTTGATACTTTTAAAATATTAGATCAAAATAAGGTGCTATGGCTAAACCTTACCGGTAGCGGAAACGAAACCGCTGCACACTTGCTAGATATAAATAGAATTACCTTAATGTTTTGCTCATTTAATGATAAGCCATTGATTTTGAGATTATACGGCAAAGCAAAAACGATACATAAAAAAGATGCAGAATGGCCCAAATATGCACATCATTTTAAATCTTTTGAAAACGCAAGACAAATTTTTGAAGTTGATATTGAAGCTACTCAGGCTTCGTGCGGCTATGGTGTACCTATGTTTGAATTCAAAGGCGATAGAATAAATTTTGACACTTGGGTAAAAAAGAAAGGTGGCGAAAAAGGAATGGAAAAATACTGGAAAGAAAAAAACAGCTTAAGCATTAACGGAAAAACAACTGGTATTTAACTTACACGTTATTTTAAAACCACACAAAATTGGTATAAACCACTTATCTAAAAGCAAGGTCACAAGTAATAAAAGACCTTAATTTGCGGGATTAAAATAAAACGTGATTTAATGAAAAGGTTTTTATCTTTATTTATGGCCGCATTTTTAGCATTTGGTGCGTTTAATCGTGCTAAGGCTGATGAGGGAATGTGGTTACCCCTACTACTTAATGACTATAACTACGAGGAAATGAAGCGCTTAGGTTTAAAACTAACACCTGAGCAAATTTATTCAATTAACAATTCAAGTTTAAAAGATGCTATTGTGCAGCTTGGTGGTTTTTGTACTGCAGAAGTTGTATCGAGCGAAGGCTTACTTTTTACCAATCACCATTGTGCTTATGATGCTATTCAAGAACACAGCACGGTTGAGCACAATTATCTAAAAGATGGTTTTTGGGCTAAAAACAAAAAAGAAGAGCTAAACGTACCAGGGCTCTCAGTAACTTTTTTGAAAAGAGTTGATGATGTTACTGAAAGAATTTTAAAAATAAAAAACGGCGACGATGAAGATAAGGACCGTTTAATCCAACAAGAAATGGATTTGATTAAAGCTGAGGTAACTGCAGGTACCAATTACAGAGCTGAAGTAAAAGCAATGTTTGACGGAAACGGTTACTACATGTTTTTATATGAAACCTTTAGAGACGTAAGACTTGTAGGTGCACCACCATCATCAATCGGTAAGTTTGGTGGCGACACTGACAACTGGATGTGGCCAAGGCACACAGGTGATTTTTCGGTATTAAGAGTTTACTCAAACCAACAAAATGAACCTGCTGATTACTCTCTAGATAATAAGCCATACACTCCAAAACATGTATTACCTATTTCTCTTAAAGGAGTTAAAGAAGGTGATTTTACAATGATTATGGGCTATCCAGGTAGTACCGATAGATACTTTACATCTTACGAAGTAACTGAGCAACAAGATCTTTTAGCACCTGCTGTAATTAAAATTATGGGAGAGCGCCTTAGAATTATGAAAGAAGAAATGGACAAGGACGAGGCTGTTCAAATAAAATTAGCTTCGAACTACGCTTCATTAAACAACACTTACAAATACTTTAAAGGCAATCTTAGAAGCTTAAACAAATTTGATCTTGCTAGTGAGAAAAAAATTGAAGAAGAAGCATTTGACAAATGGGTAGCCGAAGAAAAAGACCGTGAAGAAAAGTACGACGGTGTTTTGGCCGATATTGGAAAATTAGTTAGTGCACATGAGTCTGGTGCCAGAATGAACTACATTATGAATTTTGCTGGTTTTGCACCAGGTGTAGTTACAAAAGGAATCAGCTTTTGGAGAGCATCTTTAACATGGGAAAGAGACGAAGAAGGTACCCTTGAGCAAATGAATAAATTATCTGAAGATTTAGACAATAATTTTAAAGAGTATGATGCCGCAACTGATCAAAGAATACTTGAAATGGCATTAAAATTCTTGTACGAAATGCCCGCCGATAAGCGCCCAGATATTTTTAAAAGCGAAACTTGGCAAAAACGTGCTAAGGGTAACAATTTTGACGAACAGGCAAAAAACTATGCGGCGTATTTGTTCAAAAAATCATTTTTGGTTAGCAAAAAGAAAATGGGCAAATTTTTAAAGAAACCACAATTAAAAAAATTACAGAAAGATCCAGGTGTTGAGTATGTTAATTCAATAATTAACTGCTACAGGCTTAGTGTTTTAAGTTCTACCGCCGGATACAGCGAAGAGCTTGGCCGATTACGTGGTTTGTACATGAAAGGTATGATGGAAATGAATCCAAACCGCCAATTTTACCCAGATGCTAACTCAACAATGCGATTAACATACGGATCAGTTGGTAACTACAAATCATGGGAAGGTAAACCGTACAAAACTCAAACATGGGGTAGCCAAATTCTTACAAAAGAAATTCCTGGCGATGATGAGTTTGACGTACCAGCCAAACTACATAAGTTACTAAAAGACAAAGATTTTGGCCAATATGCGCAAAACGGAAAATTACCAGTGTGCTTTTTGCACAATACTGATATTACTGGTGGTAACTCAGGCTCGCCCGTAATTAATGGTAATGGCGAACTTATAGGCATTGCATTTGATGGCAACTGGGAGAGTATGATGAGTGATCTTAAATTTCAGGATGAGTATGTAAGAACAATATCAGTTGATATAAGATACGTGCTTTTTGTAATTGATAAATATGCCGGAGCTCAAAACTTAATTGATGAGCTTAATCTAGTAAAATAACCAAAACATTACTTAGAGCTTGGTCTTGATCAAAAGATAGCGAGTTAAAATTCTGATGCATTTTATGCACCATATATAAAAGATTAA
>JBMYOR010000471.1:0-3158 GCA_049599535.1 Bacteroidia bacterium
TTGATTTCCTTCAGGGTCTATTGATGGCACACCGTAAGTCTGAATCCACTTTTCGATGCCTGATTTTGTAAATATTTTGAATTTAGCCTCATAAACTTTATGATTTTTGATCGCATCTTGAGATTTTTCGATCATGAATTTTCGAAAATCCGGGTGAACCACTTTAATCAATAAACTGCTGTCGTTTGTAACTTCATCTATGCTAAGCTCATGCATTTTTTCAAACCCGCTGCTTATATAATGTATAGTAAATACCTCTTTCTTATCCACCTTAATTTGAAATGAAGCCCCACCTATACTTTCGAGTAAAGCCGTTAATCGAGTATTTGTATTTCTAAGTTGTGTGGTGAGCTCGTGTTGGTCAGTTATATCTCTAAAAGTACCAAAAATTCGAGTACAAATACCGTTTTCTATCTCGGCTTTACCCATGGCCCTAATCCAACGTTCATTATTATTTGCAGTTACAATAATCAATTTTAGATCATATGATTCTCCGTTTTCAATAGCGTTTTCAATAGCTTTCTGTATTGTTTTTCTACTCCAACCCTTCTTGTAAAAATTTATTCCACTATTTAAATCAGGCTCAAAGTTCTGAGAGACCTCATGTATTTCTTTTGTAACCGATGACCAAAACAACCTATTGTTTTTAAGGTTTAGCTCCCAGCCTCCCGTTCTCGAAATATTACTAATCTGCCGGTAAGAATTAAGCTTTTCATTATTTTGTATCTCGCCTATAAACCTATTTAGAGCCAGCTGAACACTTACCGAGAGCCTATTGATATGTTTAGTAAATACAATATCACAAACACCAAAATTTAACAGCTCAGGCATTTTATCAGGTTCTATTTTATCATCTATAATAATAAAATTTACATTTTCAAATTGTTCTTTTGATGCCCTTAGCAATTGTAAATATGCGTCATATTTAAGATCAATAAAAAGTATAATAAGCCGATACTTCTTTTTGCTACTAAAGTTTAAAGAGCCATTAACTGCATCATATTTTCTGTACTCTACACTTAAGCGTTGACCCAAAAGTGCGTTTTCAATATTATTTCTTGCAAAATCATCTATATATAAGCAAAGCAATTGAAGCTCATTAAAATTCAGCATGGCTTATATTATTTTCTAGTTTCAATCATATTGGCTAAATATTTTCAACCAATATACAAATTTGAGCTTTTAGAAACTAAAATATACTTTATTAATGGTCAAATTAGTTTTTAAGGGGTATCGATATTTTAGCCTAATACATGACGATTGACTAAAGTCAATCATTTTAGAGAAACAGCGAGCAGCTTTATTTATTCGTAAAAATAGTTGAATATTGATCTTTAGGCAAACATTTTGCTTTTGTGATAAGAAAACCAACATTCGTTTTAATCTTAGCATTTCTCTCAATCTTTTTATTGGGCAAGTCTATTTGTATAACCTGCTCTACACAAGCAGGCTTGCCCAACACCACCTAAGGCTTTTTAAGTGGACCCAACAAATTAAGAGCTACTATTATTATTTAATTCGCTCATCATAATTGCAAATAAACAAAAGTATTTAACAGCTAACTATTTAACTATTCACCCATTAATCTCATACAAACTAATAATCCCGGCTTCAACATTTATGTTAAAACCCTGCGTTATTCTGCGTTGAGAAACCTTAACAATATGTATGGCATAGCCAATACCATCAATACCAATTACTAGCCTGTATTATTTAATCAATTCATTTGGCAAATTATCACCACTTTTTATAGATTTATAAATGATTGACTAATAAGAACACTCTATTTCAATTATTTGAACTAACGTAATTTAGACCCTAAAACAATTACAAAACGACAAATGAATTTGTACGTGAATAAGTTTTAAACCATCTGGCTTAGATAAAATTGTCACCCTAAAAAATTAATCAAAATATGCATTAATACGTCGAGTTTTCTATTTCATCCAAAGCAGATATCTACGTGCTTTAATAAAAGTTAACGGCGCGTTTTTATTAAACTTTTTGTTCATAGGCTTGTCATTGCGTTCGTGTTTATATAGTACCGTTGGCACTATTTAATCATAGGTTAAGTAATTAAGAAATCAATTTTGTCAAAAATCAGAAGAATGAAATTCCGTTTTTTACTAGTGGCACTTATGCTTTTTAGCGCCACCATTAGTTTTGCTCAAGTAGGCAAAGCCACCCTTAGTGGTTATATACGCGATGCCGATAACGGCGAAGAACTTATTGGAGCCACCGTTTTTGAAGCATCAACATCTGTGGGTGCAGCATCAAATGTATATGGCTTTTATAGCATAAGCGTGCCAGTGGGCAAATACGACTTTGCTTTTTCGTTTGTAGGTTACCAAACCAAAACCGTAAATATTAACCTTGCCACAAATCAAACTTTAAATATTGAGTTAGTACCAGCTGGGCAAACCCTTGATGCAGTGGATATTTTGGCAGAAAAAGAAAACGGCAATGTAACCAATACCGAAATGAGCACCATTAGTGTTGAAATGACCGAGATTAAAAAGCTGCCTGCCTTACTCGGCGAAGTTGATGTAATCAAAAGCATTCAACTATTGCCCGGCGTAAGCAGCGTGGGCGAAGGCTCAACGGGCTTTAATGTAAGAGGTGGTTCAGTAGATCAAAACCTAATTCTGCTCGATGAGGCTCCTGTTTACAACTCATCGCATTTACTTGGTTTTTTCTCAGTTTTTAACCCTGATGCAGTTAAAAACGTAAAACTGGTAAAAGGCGGAATTTCATCTGAGTATGGTGGTAGGTTATCATCATTACTTGATGTTAGAATGAAAGAAGGCAATATGAAGCAAACCGAAATAAGCGGTGGCGTAGGAGTAATTTTTAGCAGACTAACCATTGAAACACCAATAGTTAAAGACCGAAGCTCGTTAATTTTAGCAGGAAGAAGATCATATATTGACGTACTTGCTCGCCCATTTTTAAACGATGATTTGAGCGATCTCCAATTCTATTTTTATGACTTTACAGCCAAGGCCAATTATATTATAAATGATAATAATCGATTATTTTTATCAGGTTATTTTGGCAGAGATGTATTTGCGGCAGGTTTAGGGGTAGGTTTTGATTGGGGAAACACCACCACATCGCTAAGGTGGAATCATATTTTTAATAGCAAACTGTTTATGAAC
>JBMYOR010000472.1:0-3157 GCA_049599535.1 Bacteroidia bacterium
CTGTGTTGGCTACTACACCTTTTACATATAGCTGACGCAAATCAAACGTTACGCCACCGCCCCAAAATCCACCGTAATCATTTCTAACCCTTAGGGTAGCGTTTATGTAGGTATTTCTATTGGGTTTTATGTTGGCAGCGAGGTCTACCATTGTATGACCGCTATTTAACCTATTTGGGGTAACATTATCAACTGAATCAGTTGGGCTGTAGCGATCGCCGTAAACTACTCCCCTAGCTGCGCCAGAGAGCCAAACTTTACGCGTGGTATCTTGTGCAATGGCACTTACCGATACCGATAGAAATATGAGTAATAATAAATTTTTCATTAGAAGAATATTTTTAATTCAGCAAGGGTTTCTTGTCCTGAGTATTGATCTAAACTAAAGTTGCGGTCGTTAAAACTAAACCACCTATGTCGTAAATAAAGCCCAGCATTTTTTCCAAGGCTTACATCAAGCCCTAAACCATAACCAATGCCTTCTTGATCTCTTGGCTTAAGTGTTTGTTCATCAAGTTGAGTATCATAATTTGCCATTACGCGTTCGTAACCAAAATAGGCTGCTACCATTATACGTTTACGCAAATTATAATAGGCTTCAAACTCATTTGTATATTGCCTTACATAGGCGTTGCTATTAAATACCGTAATTGGCGACCAATTTTTTTGAACTGAAGAATATCGATTCAACATAAAAAAGTGTAGTTCTCTATAAAAGAGTTTGGTGCTATACTTTGCTTGAGTTTCAATTACGCTAAATCTTTTGGGGTTTACTACGGTACCTAAAGAATCATCTCTTAATTGTATCAGATCAAAAACACTTCTGTAGGCTACATTATATCTTCCATAAGGTCCTACCTGAGTAGGGAAATTCCATCTCCAGATTCTGCTTTGGGTCAATTGATTTACTGAATGGCTTAGTGCAATTTGATTACTTCTGCCTTCAAGTTCACCAGCCATACCTAAGGCTATTGATAATTTTAATTTTTTAAGATCAAGTTCGGTATTTAAGTTTATGCCTTGTCTATTATTGGTAATTGCGCCAATTGGAGCCATTGAACTTGCAAAAGGCTGAAGCACGTTTGTACTACCTACTTGACCCGCCGGTATGGTGTTATTTGAAGCTTCTTCAATAGCTGTGTTCCAATAAATTGCATTATTATTAATTACATTAGGGCTTACCCTAAAAGCGTGTAATTCAATTGGAATTTTAGTTATTGATTTCGGTAATCGCAACTTAGCATTTACTAGCTCACCCCATCCTAAATCATGCAATGGGCTAAAGTATTGCCCTATACCGCCTTCTACCTGAAATTCAATTCCGGATTTAAAACCCTTGTTATACTGTAAAGTATAAACATTAAACCCAATTTTACCTGAGGCCAAACTATCTGTGTAGGTTAAATTGTTAAATGTGTTGAATGAGATAAATGATCCATCGTCAAAAGATTTTTGAAGCTTACCGCCATAAGATGAATTAGGTATGGTTAAAAAACCACCATTAATATCGGTTTTACCATAAAGCACATGTACGTTAAAACCACCTGGTAAGCCCGATGCCGCAAAATTAAATCCTTGAAATGCACGTTCTCCCCAACGAGAATCTTGGTTAATATTTCCTTGACTAAAGTATGAGGCATACCTATCATTCACTGTATTTGTAACAGGATCCCATGGGTTTCTTTCAAAAAGTGTAAACCTATTATAACCCCTAAAAGATGCCAAGGTTAAATCACTTATCGAAACCCACTGCAATCCACCAAAACCAACATTAAAGGTTCCGTATTCGGTTGAGTGTGATCCGTATAGGTTCATTCCTAATAACAAGCCCATATTACCACCCAGCCTTGTACCACCAAGCGGATCATATACAGTAGGTAAAGCATTGGTAGCAGTTTGACCTGAATAGGCCTGATTTACGTTTCCGTCAAGAAACTGAAAAGCGTAAAGATCAAATCCCCAAGCAGTTTGCTCGGTTGGTCGTCCTCAAAAATTCAGGTTTAAGTTTGGCAACTGGCTATCGTCGCCAATAAACAGGTTTTTATCTTGGGTGTAAAAATTTGGTGCGGCTACTAAATATGGAGCGTCCATTTGTGTGTAGGTACCAAAAAACCGATAAAAACCACCAACTCCAAAACGGTAAAGTTTTGTGTTTTCTTTTTTGGGAAATAATCCCAAATTAGGCTCAGTGCTTGCAGTAGAATCGGGCTCGGTGGCCTGTACCCTAAATGCAACCAATGAGACTAAAAGAGCAAGTAGTAATTGTCTCATTTAGGTTAAAGGTTTTAGTTAAAAACAATCCAAAGGGCCACTACACCTGCAAATACGCCCATAGTTAGGGCAAATTGAATTTTGGTGAGTGGGGCTTTCATCTCTTTTGAATAAGTAATATTTTTAATGGTTAGTAAATCAGCCATTGGTGACATTTGGCTTACTGCAAATAACACCGCCGAACATATAATGAATAATAAAAATGCAAAATGCAAAAAATTGATCTCGGTGTAATACACCAAAAACTCAGGCAATTGGGTGCCTTTTTCTTTAACTATCTCAAGTATTAACCTTGCTGCTCCTAAAAATGCACCGGTTAATAAAGACCATTTTGCTCCTTTTGCGCTTAGCTTTCTATTAAACAATCCGAATAAAAATACAGCTGCAATAGGCGGAGAAACATAGGCCTGAATACTTTGAAGCTTTTGAAACAAACCGCCTTCAATAACTTTTAAAAGCGGAATCCAAGCTAAACCTAAACCCACTAGTACTACAGTGGCTATTCTACCCACGTTTACAAGTTCGGTTTCGCTAGCTTCAGGTTTTCTCTCTTTGTAAATATCAATGGTAATTAATGTAGAACATGAGTTAAATACACTTGAAAGTGAGCTCATTAATGCGGCCAATAAACCTGCCACAACTAAACCTTTAAGTCCATGGGGTAAAATTTGCATGGTTAAAGCAGGCAATGCGCTATCGTAAATTGCATTTCCGTTTTCGTCAAGCGGAAAAACCAATGAAGGATTATCGCCGGTTGAAAGCGCATAAGCCACCACACCGGGCAAAACGAAAATAAATAATGGCAATAGCTTTAAATAACTGGCGAATATGGTTCCTTTACGTGCGTGGTCTAGGCTTTTAGCTGCCAATACCCTTTGCACAATAA
>JBMYOR010000473.1:0-3153 GCA_049599535.1 Bacteroidia bacterium
CCGATATAAGATAATAGATAAATGTGAATTAAATGAAGAGCCCGAGCGGCTTGAGCGGGAATTAACAAAAAGGTCACTATTGTCCTCGTATAGCAGACTTTTGCCTTTAGCAACCGTGTAGCAATAATCGAACTCAGGTTAGCAAAGGTTGAATTTAAAACCTAAAACGTATTCTAATGCTCCAAAAATTTAGGTGCCATAATCGAACTCAACTTAGCGTTAATTTAATGCTGTAATCCAAAATGTTTCGATAAGCATTTTAAAGTTGCTTAAGCCAAAACGCGATACAATGCCCTGTATTTAAAATTATACTCCAAAACTGCTGATCGATGAGTATAATAAAGGTGAATTTAAGACCTTATTGCCACAATAGGATCGAGCCGAGCCGCTCGCCTTGCAGGTAAAAATCCTGCTATAATTCCAATAGCTGAAGAAAGGATTAAACCATTTAAAACATTACCAACTGTAATATAAATGGTAAAACTCAAAACCTGATTTAGTATTGAAGCCATAAGTGCAATAAAGCCAATGCCTACCGCTCCGCCCATAGTACAAAGCATTACAGATTCGCCTAAAAATTGCGTAAGTATATGGTAATTTGGTGCTCCCAGTGCTTTTTCAACACCAATTAAGTTGGTGCGCTCTTTTACGGTTACAAACATGATGTTAGCAATACCAAATCCACCTACTAATATTGAAAAACCAGCCAAAACCCAACCTATTAAACTAACCGTATCAAAAAATGACGACACCTGGTTGGTTATACTTGTTACTTGATTTACGGCAAAATTGTTGTCTTGAGCAGGCTTAAGTCTTCTAATGGACCTCATTAAACCCGTAAGCTCATATTTAGCTTTGTTTAAATCATACCCAGGGTCAACCTTAACCATTATAGATCCATTAAAGCCTTTTACCTTCATAGTTCGTCCAACAAATTGTTGTGGAACATAAATGACATTATCGCTGCTAAAATTAAACAAGCCCTGTCCTTCTTTTTCGAGCACACCTACTACCCTTACTTTTTGAGCATTAAACACAAAGGTTTTACCCAAAGGATTGGTGTTTTTATAAAGCTCTTGGGCAACATTATGCCCAATTACAGCCACTGGCGCGCCTCCGTCATCATGCTTTTTACTAAAAAAACCACCATCGGCAAATTCTAATGGATAAAGGTTTAAGTAATCATGATTTACAGGTGTTACCGTTACCCCTTCTAGCGTGCCAAGATCAGATTTTAAACTCTGACCCGGAATCCATGACGAATATGAAATAGCGGTTAAGTGCTCGTATCTTTTTTGCAGTTGTGCTTTTTCTTTAAGACTTACGTCTGGCCTTGCTTCAATAGCCGCCCTATTTCTTCCTTCATCACCGCCCCAAGCATTTTTTTGAATGTAAAAAACATTATCGCCCAATTTTGCAAAAGATTGTTGAATATTTTTTTCAAGCGAATCAACCAAGGTGAGAATGCCCGTAATACACAAAATACCTACACAAACACCCAAGAGCGAAAGCGCGGTTCTTAGCTTGTTGGCTTTAAAGTTTCTTACGGCTGATTGAGAGCTTTCAACCAGAGTATTCACAACTAATCCCAGTTTCATTAACTCAAAATTAGCCTTAACAATGTTTAAAAGGCTATAAAAAATTTAAACTTAATTTCAATTGCCTTAGCGCCTTATGCACCTTATCTTTGCACGCATTTTTCTGAAATGGCTAAATCACAGTAAATGAAGCTATCAAGTTTTGACTTTGAACTTCCAGATGAAAAAATCGCCCAGTACCCGGCCGATTATCGTGACGAATCACGTTTAATGGTAATACACCGAGATACAGGAAAGATTGAGCATCGAACATTTAAACACATTGTAGAATATTTTGATGAAGGAGATAGTTTTCTCTTAAATGACACTAAAATATTCCCAGCTCGCCTATATGGCAAAAAAGAGAAAACCGGCGCAAGAATCGAGGTTTTCTTACTTAGAGAATTAAATCACGAACAACGCCTTTGGGATGTAATAGTTGACCCCGCTAGAAAGATTAGAGTGGGCAACAAACTATTTTTTGGAGAGGACGATAACGAAGTGTTGGTTGCTGAAGTAATTGACAACACCACTTCGAGAGGTAGAACCATTAGGTTTTTAAATGATGCCGATGAAAACGAGTTTCAGGCAACATTGGGCACCTTAGGCGAAACCCCGCTACCAAAGTACATGGGCAGACCTGCCGAAAGCAGAGATGCTGAAGATTATCAAACCATATTTGCTAATAACGTTGGAGCTGTAGCCGCACCAAGTGCCGGACTTCACTTTTCAAAAGAAATTTTTAAGTGGTTTGAGATTAAAGGCATTAACGCTGGATTTATAACCCTACACATGGGCTTAGGTTCTGAGAGACCAATTGAAGTTGAAGACCTTAGCAAGCACAAAATGGATTCTGAAAATTTCATTATCCCTGCATCGGCTGCACAAGTAGCCAACAAAGCCAAGGCCGACAAGAAAAAGGTATGTGCCGTAGGCAACTCTGTTATGCGTACCATTGAATCTTCAGTTTCGGCAGAAGGGTACCTAAAACCCGCCGAAGGATGGACCGAGAAGTTTATTTACCCACCGTATGAATTTAATGTAGCCAATTGTATGGTAACTAATTTTCATAGACCAAAATCGGCTCACTTTATTACCACTGCTTGTTTTGGTGGTTATGATATTGTAATGGAAGCATATAAAACCGCTTTAAAAGAAGGCTACCGTTTTCTTGATTATGGCGATGCAATGCTAATCCTATAAAAACCACTGCTTTACATAGCCTGCATAATTATTATGGCTATTTTTGCAGCCTTATTTTTTTAAAACTTTGTTAAACCTAATCTAAGTAAATGTCAGACAACAACTTAGAAGAAAAAAAACCTACTGAAGAATCAGTAGAAAATCAAACCGAAGAAACTCAAGTTGAAGCCAATGCTTCTTCAACAGAAGAAGTTGCCGAAACTGCCCAAGAGACCGCTGTAACCAGCGAAAAAACTCAAGAAGTTGCCCAAGTTGAAGCTAAAGAAGAACAACCTACTAACGAAAAAGACAAAATTAATAAACCATACAGACAACTAATAGGCAGTTTACTTTACCTACTAGCTACTAGACCAGAAATGTATTTTATAGTTGT
>JBMYOR010000474.1:0-3131 GCA_049599535.1 Bacteroidia bacterium
ACCCACTCTAAATAACCCTATTGTAGAGAAAAACAGTGCTAAAACCAAGGTAAACAACACTTTACGATCAATAATAAAGTCTTCTATTTTAAAATTGAAGCTAAACAATATTTTTACGTAGTTAATGGCTGTTTCAAAACTTTCGATACTAAAAAATACCCAACCAATTACAACTACAAAAAATGCATAGATCAAGGCCAAAATTGAAGGTAGTCTTTGAATCAACCTACTTAAAAATAGTCGCTCAATAACCAAGAAAAAGCCATGATAGGCTCCCCAAATCACAAAATTCCAACTTGCACCATGCCACAACCCTGATATTAAAAAAACAAAAAACAAATTAAAATATAAACGCCCTTTGGTTTTTACTCTGTTACCACCCAATGGTATGTATAAGTAGTCTCTCATCCAAGTGCCTAGGGTAATGTGCCAGCGTCGCCAAAATTCAGTAATACTTTTAGAGTTATAAGGATTATTAAAGTTTTCAGGAAAATTAAACCCCAGCATTTTACCAATTCCAATAGCCATATCGCTATAGCCCGAAAAATCGAAGTAAATCTGAAATGAATAGGCTAAAATACCAACCCAAGCATTTGTGGTGTTTAGTTCAACATTATTGAGTACTAGATTTTCTGACGAATGTTGTGCCAAGGTATTGGCAATGAGCACTTTTTTTGACAAACCAATTATAAACCTTACCAAGCCTTGTTTAAAAGCTGTGGTACTGGTTTTTCTTTCAATAATTTGATTTGCAATGGTGCTAAACCTAACAATTGGCCCCGCTATCATTTGCGGAAAAAGCATTATGTAAAGTGCATAATCACTCCATTTTTTTAATGGTTGATGTATTTTTCTAAAAACATCGACCGTGTAGGTGAGCGATTGAAACGTAAAAAAAGATATACCAATGGGCAGCAATATTTTGGCCCACGTAATTGAAACACCTCCTGCACTTTGTATAAGTTGGTTTATATTCTCAATAAAAAAATTGAAGTATTTGAAATAAACCAGTAACGCCACATTGATTAGCACCGATAAACTTAAAAGAAACTTTTTTAAGCTCTTACTTAAGCTAAGGTGCATTTGTTTTACCAACCAAAAATTGGCAAAAATGGACCCCATTAATACAAATAAAAACTTAGGAGCCCCCCAAGCGTAAAAAAACAAACTGGCTATTAAAAGCCAATAGTTTCTGTACTTATTAGGTACTAAATAATTTACCACCAATACCAGCGGCAAAAAGTACAGCAGAAAAATTATACTGCTGAATACCATCTATTTAAAAATAGAATTACTTAAAAATCTTAAGAGCTTCAGACTTTAGATTTTCTTTATTGATGGGTACAACGCCTACTTTTTCGCAAACAAGGCCGCCACCTAAATTTGCAATTTGGGCTACAAACTCAATTGGCACACCGCATGCCAAAAGTATTGAGCTAATTGCAATTACGGTATCGCCCGCACCTGAAACATCATAAATATCGCGCATGTGAGCCGGAATATGGTATTCTTCTTTTTCAGACCCAATAAATACACCATGCTCAGATAATGTTATCATAGCCGTTTCTGCGTTTAGCACGTCTCTTAGTTTTTTAGCTGCTTTGCTAACGGCATCAATACTAAACTCAGTTGGCAGTTCAAGATTTAACCCTTCTTTAAGTTCTTTTAAATTGGGCTTAAATACAGTGGCACCCTTGTAGTGCAAAAAGTTCTTTTTCTTAGGATCAACCAAAATGGTTTTACCTAATTTTTTGGCCATTTCAATAAATTCAGAAATAAGCTTTTTGTTAAGCACACCTTTGTCATAATCTTCAAAAACCATTATATCACATTCATGAACAGCTTTCATCACCACTTTGGTTAGTTTTTCTTGCTCATCGTGATTTAATTCATTGGTAACCTCTTCATCAATTCTCATCATTTGCTGATGCCCACTAATTACCCTTGTTTTAATTGTGGTAGGCCTGTGGCCCGATTGCACCAACCACTCATGAGAAATACCTGACTCGTTGAGTAATTTGGCGAATAATTGCGCATTGTTTCCATTACCAATTACTGATGCTAACATAGGTGTTGCACCCAAATTTGCCACGTTCATGGCTACATTGGCAGCTCCACCAAGCCTATGGTCTTTCTTTTTTATGGCTACCACAGGCACCGGCGCCTCGGGCGATATTCTATCAACCTTTCCCCATAGGTAGGCATCAATCATTACATCGCCTATTATTAAAACCTTTTTCGAATTAAACTGATCAAAAAGTTTATTTATATCCTGTTGAGTCATTTTTTACTTTAAATCTTTAACCGCAGATAAAATACGTTTAACAGCTTCCTTAAGTTGTGTTAAGCTGGCCGCGTATGAAATTCTCAAGCAATCGGGTGCACCAAATGCACCGCCATCTACCATTGCTACGTTTGCAGTATCTAATAAATACATGATGAAATCTTCGGCATTTTGGATGCTTGTATTACCACTAGTTGTGCCAAAAAACTCACTAATATCTATAAACAAATAAAAGGCTCCCTCAGGCTGGTTCATTTTAAACCTAGGTTCAGCCTTAAGTGCGCTAAGCATATAAGCTCTTCTTTTTTTAAACTCATCAAGCATATTGGCTACCACGCTATTGTCACTCTCAATGGCCACTTTGGCCGCTTTCATACTTATGGCGCTGGTTCCTGATGTAAACTGCCCTTGCATTTTTTCGCAAGCCTTAATAATCCAATTTGGCCCTACCATGTAGCCAAGGCGCCAACCGGTCATTGCAAAACCTTTTGATACTCCATTAATTATTACCAAACGATCGTGCAAATCTTTATGTGCCGAAATAGACTCGTGCTTGCCCACAAAGTTTATAAGCTCATAAATCTCATCAGAAACAATTACTAAATCAGGATATTTTCTAAAAACATCGGCCATTTGCACCAACTCTTGCTTTGAATAAATGCTACCGGTTGGGTTTGATGGCGATGAAAAAATAATCATCCTAGTTTCTGGTGTAAGTGCATCATCAAGTTGCTGAGCAGTTACTTTATAGTTTGTGGTAGAGCCAAATGAGTCATAGTCTTCGTAGCGTAATGCCCAACCCATTAACAGCTCATCTGTAAATGGCGTTTCAACGTCAATGTAGGCA
>JBMYOR010000475.1:0-3127 GCA_049599535.1 Bacteroidia bacterium
GCCGTTAAAAGTGAAATTGGATTTTTTAATTATGCCGTAGCGTGGGCTTTAGACTTAAAAGCTGAAAATAGAATGGGGTATTTCAAAAAAGCACATTCCACGATTTCAAATTTTGCTTCTTTCGTTTTTAAAAGAGACCTTAAACTTATTGATTTTATTAATGGGGGAGAGAAAAGTGACTTGCCTTTTGAAAATATCTCGGTTAAAACTTTGAATGATTTTGAACATTGGTTAAAAGCAAAAGAACTTAAAACAAACACGGTGTATGGTAATTTAAAAACACTTCGTACCATTTACTACAAGGCAGAAAATGAAGAAATATTTGAAACAAGGAAGAATCCATTCAGACGCAAGAAATTAGTACAAGCCAAAACCACCAAGAAGGCTCTGAGCCTTGAAGAAATAAAACTTCTTGAAAACTGCCAGTTAAGTGATGACCAACTAGAATTGGCACGGGATATGTTTTTATTTAGCTTCTATTGCTCAGGTCTCCGTTGGGGAGACGTATGTACCCTTAGATGGGCGAATATAGAAGGTGATGTCATTAAAGTAATTCCAAGGAAAACAATTAGAACCACTAATGCCGTAATGAAAATAGCATTGCACCCAAAGGCCAATTCAATTATAAAAAAGTACCGGGGTGATAGGGGACTCAGGGATTGGATTTTTCCATTAATTGAAGGAGAGCCAGAGCCAAACAAGATTATTGGTATTCTTGGTAGTAAAAATGCAATTACCAATAAACTACTTAAATATGTAGCTAGTACAGCTCGTGTTAAAAAGCCAATCTCATTTCATATGGCAAGACATAGCTATGCAACACTAGCTATACAAAAAAATGCACCCTTACAGGTTATATCACAGTTATTGGGTCATTCTGATTTAAAAACAACTCAAGTCTATTTAAAAGAACTAGATAACGATGTAACTAATGCTGCACACCTTAATATTCTTGATTATTAGAAATGTATTGTTTTATACGTTCAGTTTAATTCAAGGTAAGTCAATTATACTATTCAGCTACTGACAAACTAATTCCAAATATTACTATATAACTCTAAAAAAAAAATAGAAATATTTTTTTACGCCATATTACCATAGACTAACCCCCACTAAATTTTGACTCATTGCCTATCCCCCCCCATAGGGTAAATCTAAATGAGCTTTCATTAACTTAAAAACACAAATTTTTATGGTAACAGTAGTAGATTATCATTGTCGTGAAAACAAAGACGGCGAAGAATTTTTCACTCTTGAATTAAGGGGTGATTTAGAGATGGTTCAATCTCAAAACACAGGTAAGTTTTATGCTACAACTAAACGATGTAGTATCGTTTCAACCTTTGATGAGTCTGTATGTGAGATGATGGTTGGTAAAACAATGCCTGGAACAATTGTAAAGGTTGATGTAGAACCTTACGAGTATGCAATACCTGAGTCTGGTGAAGTTGTAAAACTTGCGCACAGATGGGAGTTTGCACCTGAAAGTGTTAGGCACGTAGAACCCGCAATGGAAAAGGCAGTATTCCAATAAGTTATTGTCACAATCAAAAAACATAAAGGTAGTCATTTAGGCTACCTTTTTTTATTTCATTTATTATGCAAATTAGAAAAGCACAAAGAAGAAATGCAAAAATTAAACTAGGTCTGCAAGGCCCTAGCGGAAGTGGAAAAACAATTGGGGCATTAAAGGTGGCACTAGGTTTAGCACAAAGTGACTGGAACAAAATAGTAGTCATAGACACTGAAAGTTCTTCATCTGAGCTATATGCTCATTTAGGAGAGTTTTCAGTTCTCCAACTAACCCCACCTTTTAGCCCTGAAGCCTATATCAAAGCCATTGAACTATGTGAAAGTAGTGGGTATGATGTCATCATCATTGACTCAATCAGCCATGAGTGGGAAGGTTCAGGTGGGATACTGGAAATTCATTCTAACATGACTGGAAATTCATTTACTAATTGGTCAAAGCTCACACCAAGACATAATAAATTCATCAATAAAATATTGGGAAGTAGTGCTCATATAATAGCTACCGTTAGAGCTAAACAAGACTATGTACTTTCTGATAAAAATGGCAAAATGGTTCCTGAAAAAGTTGGACTTAAAGGCATTACAAGAGAAGGAATGGATTATGAGTTTACCCTAGTATTTGAGCTTGACATTAAACACAACTGTAATGCTACTAAAGATAGAACTCAACTCTTTGCAAATAGACCTGAGTTTAGACTAAATGAAACAGTAGGCAACGCAATACTTAACTGGTGTAATGAAGGTGTTTCTCTTGAATCAATGAAAGATAAAATTGAGTCTACAGACACCATTGATGAATTAAGAACTCTTTACCACAATTATCCAGACTTTCAAAAGTCATTAAACAATGAATTTTTATCTAGACGAAAACTAATTGAATCACTTGAAAACAACACAAATGGAAATCATACAAGTTCAACCCAAAGTAAGTAATCATTTTATCAAGGCTAACACTGTAGACATGAATTACGCTGAGTTAAAAAACAAACACGTCATTCCTGTATTTAGTAAGAGTAATGAACCAGCAATTTCGCATACTGAGTTTGCAGATGTGCTTACTGATACTGTTCATGAATGCTTTCAAAATGAGTCCATTCTTAGCCCTAGCTTTAGAGTAAGCCACCCAATGAAGGGTAGAATACCAAGTGCAAAAGATAAACCTGCAAAGGAGCTTTTTGAGAATGAAAAGACTTTATACTATGAACGAATGTTTACTGCTATTGAGATTGAATCTATCACAGATAGTATAAATGGTGAACAACTCTCCTTAGTATTAGGTGGTATCAAAGCCTTTAACCAAGATAACCTGTATAACAAAAAAGGAGCGGATGAACACTTTCAGGTATTCATAGGCTTTAAAAATACTGTGTGCACGAACCTTTGCGTGAGCACTGATGGCTTTAAAGGTGTGTTTAAGGTGAAGAACCTAGAACAGCTATATTATGCTATTAAAGAGCTTATAGAGTCATACAATGTCATACTTCATTTAGAGCAGTTAAGAAGCTTTCTTGATTGGTCTTTAACGGAGCATGAGTTTGCTCAATTAATTGGCAGATGCAGATTATATCAGCATCTAGATAACCAAAGCAAAAGG
>JBMYOR010000476.1:0-3126 GCA_049599535.1 Bacteroidia bacterium
AGATTTTGAAAGCCTTTTTGATGCCACTAGGGCATTAAAGTGTGGCGTATCAGGCCCTGTTTCTTTCAAATTATTAAACGATACCTTTAATGAAAGCCTAAGTTTACAAAAGGCTATAGGTGCATCAAAAATCAACACCATTACCTTTTATACTCCAAAAAGTAAGGTTAACAATGTGGTATTGATTAGTAAGGCCTATTCGGTTTTAAACTTAAGTAAAGCATCTCATTATTATTTTAAAAACATAACATTTACCACAAGCCAAACAAAAAATAACAACACGCTAATTGAGCTCCAAAACAATTCAAATCACAATGTTTTTGATAGCTGTAAAATTATGGGCAATAAAGCTACCCTTTATACATTATTTGCCCATGCCAGTGATAGCAATACCATTACCAACAGCCACGTAACTGGCTCACAATTTGGTATAAAAATCAGCGGAATTGATACAGCAAGATTTGCATTTGGCAATAGTGTAATTGGTAACAAAATACGCTACTACCAAAAAAGAGCTTTTGAAGCTGACCATAATTTTGGTTTAACTTTTACCAATAATAATATTGATTCTACCACCACAGATTCTACGCTTTGCCGGGCGCATACTACAGTAAAGGTGAGCAACTCTTACCGCTCAGTAGTTAAGGCCAACAAAATATTTAGCTATGGCGAAGCTTTTCACCTAAACTGGTATTACGCTTATGTAAATAATAAGCCTAAAAACACTCAAATTGCAAATAATTTGTTTGTATCGTCAGGCAATAATGGTGTTAGATTGGCTGATATAAATGGCCTTAGCTTTTTACACAACACACTAGTGCTACAAACCATAAATGAAGGTGCCGTGTTTGGCAATATCCAAAACGCAACACTAGTAAACAATATATTTTTTGTTAGAAAAGCGGGTAATGGTGGTTTAACTATAAACAGCCTTGTAAACTCATATTTTGATTATAACAACCTTTTTATAAAGGGTACTAATATGCCTATTGTAATTAATAAAAAAGGCTACAACAATCAAAATCAGTTGTCAAACATTGCACAAATTAATACCCGTGGCACTGCGCTAAATCCATATTTTTATAATTTTAAACCTACTACGGGCGCCTTAGTAGGCAAAGGTTTAACCACTACCACAATTACTGATATTGACCAAAAAACCAGAATATCATTAACCGATACTTTGGTAGATATTGGCTGCCACGAATTAAATCCGGCACAATATGCCCTTGCTATTAAAAAAATAATAGCCCCAATATCAGTTACATCGGTAAACAATAATGTGATTATAGCCATTGAAAACACAGGTACAGATACTTTTATAAATGAAAAGATTTTAGTGCATTACAGCACCGATTCTGGCAAAACCTACATAGCTGACACCTTAAACATTACAAAACTTGAGCCCGGCGATACCATAAATTTTAAGTTTAAACAACAATGGCAACCAATAAGAACCGGTACATTTTTGCTTAAAGCTAAAATTACCAAAGCACTTACTCAAAATGCAATAGACAGCAGCAGCCTTGAAATTGAACTCTGCACCGGCATTGCTGGTGTATACACTATTGGTAAAAACAAAGATTTTGAAAATTTGGCCCAAGCCGCCCAAGCGCTACAATGCGGTATTACCGGATCAGTCGTTTTTATGGTAGACAGCGGCACTTATGAGCAACAAATAATTATTGATAAAATAAAAGGCGCATCGGCCAGCCACACTGTAACCTTTTTAGGATATAATAAAGCTACCATACAATACCATGGCACCAGTAAAACCGATAGATATGGACTAATTTTAAAGGGCGCTAAAAATGTAAGTTTTAATGGTTTTATTTTTACTGGAGTTGGAATTTATGCATCAGGGGTAATGTTTACTCAGGTGGCCGATTATAATAGTATAAAAAACTGTGTTTTCAATTTTCCTACTTATTCGCAGTATGAAAATAACTTACCAATTGCTTTTAGCTCGCATATATCAGGTGTTTTTGATGGTAAAAACGGCAGCTACAACCATATTGATAGTTGCCAATTTATTGGGGGCTATGCCGCAATTAGCATAAATGGTATTTATGGGTTTGGCTGTCGTGGTAATATAATATCAAACAACCAGTTTAATAAAAGCCACCTGTTTGCTATTCAACTAAAATCTTGCGATAGCACATTTATAATAGGTAATACACTTATTGATTCATTAAGGCGTGTTTATAACGGAATTGGACTAAAGCAATGTAGCCGTAGCAATATTTTTAACAATATAATAAGAGCGCAAACACCCATCAGGTTCGAATCTGAAAACACCGCAAACCCTACCGATACTAGCCATATTTACAATAATCAAATGCCACAGGCATCAAACGCTTTTGTAGCGTTGGGCTCTAATAATATTAATTACTACCACAATAGCACAGTTTGCAGCGGCGATATTATTTATGAATCAAATTGTAAGGGCTTAAACATAGCCAATAATCAATTTTACAGCACAAAATCTGGCAACCTGATGGTGCTCGATACGGCAGATTTCAACCTGTTTGATTTTAATAATTATTATACACCAAACTCAAACTATTATGGTAGGTTTAATGGAACCGATATTTACGGATTAAAAGCTTTTGTTAAAGTAATGTTTCCCCATAATCAGCGAGTTTACAACCAAGAGCCCTGGTTTAAAAGCAGTAGCAATTTGCACCTAAGTAAACTATCACCTCAATTTGCTGGTAAATACGTAAATATTAATAGAGATTTTGATGGTGATAAGCGTTGTAAAGTATCGCCAATGGTGGGCGCTGACGAAGGCAATGGTGTAAACTCAATACCCAAAGTAAGATTTAATATTGACGATTCTTTGGCTATTGACTATGAAATTGTTGTTATTAATAATAGTAATACATCGGGCGGAGAACTAATTTATTGGTACCTGAACGATACACTGGTAAGCAAATCGAGCGACTTTACCTTTACCCCTACCCATTACGGCCAATATGTTTTAAAACTTGTACATAAAAGCTGTGTTGGTATTGACTCACTAACTGACACCTTTGTGGTAGTAAAAGCTTTTAAAGCCCCTATTGCTAATTTTTACACCAAGCGCAAAGTTTTTAGAGCTACTGAACCTATTAATTTATTTGA
>JBMYOR010000477.1:0-3123 GCA_049599535.1 Bacteroidia bacterium
CATTGCGCCATAACCTGCTATTGGTAACATCGTAAATAACGCTCTTGTATGCCACCCAAATCTCATCGCGGTCTTGGCCATTTCTTAAGGCCAATTGGGAGCGGGTATAAGTTTCTAGTTTAGGGTTCAGAGTTTCGATGGTTTGCTTTTTTATTATCTTTTTTGTCGGAGGTTTATTTTACCTGACTTACGTTTTCCATTGAGATTAAATTTTCATCAGAACCATCGCTATTTAAATGTAAAATTCCTCTTAATTTAATTTTCTCTCCTTGAATAAGCGGCTGATTACCTTTAATGCTGATAAACTCATTTTGTCTGAATTGAGGAACGCCACAGATTTGAATGGTAGGTTCTTTTGAAATTGTAAGAATGCAAATAGGATCAATTGAAGAAGTTGTATCTAGGTTTGTTGATTCAATGCAGTAGTAGTAGCCTTCAATTGTAACACTTTTGTTTTCAAACGAATAAATAGATTCGTTGAAGATGGGCCAATCTATGCTTTCCTTCATTCCGAACTGCTCGATTTCAATTTTTTTGTATTCAACAATTTTAAAGCTCTTCCAATTTAGCTCATCAGTAATTTGAGCTGAGTTAGAACAACTCGAAAAAGCTACTGCCAAGATGAATATTGCTAGAGCGTTTATTATCTGCATTGAAGTTTTAGGGCATTTGAAAGTCAGTTTATGAAAAAACGCTAGAAGAATAACCTTCATTTTCTGCTGTAATTTTTTTGACTTGGCGAGAAAATAATTTAGTCTTTTCAGTTTGAAGTCTTTTCTTCTAGTAAGTCTATTCAATATGATGGTTTGAATTAACTAGAAACTAAACCACTAGAAACAATAAACTCCAAGATTTGCACCGCATTGGTAGCTGCGCCTTTTCTAAGATTATCAGATACTACCCACATATTTAAGGTGTTGGCCTGACTCTCATCTCTTCTAATTCTACCCACAAAAACTTCGTCTTTATCTTTTTGATAGAGCGGCATAGGGTATTGATCTGATTTAGGATCGTCAATTACAACTATTCCAGGGGTTTGGCTTAAGATGTTGCGCACATCTGCAACACTAAAGTCTTTTTTAAGCTCAATATTTAGGCTTTCAGAATGGCCGCCCATTACAGGTACGCGCACAGCTGTTGCGGTTACACCAATGGCATCATCATTTAGAATTTTGTGTGTTTCATTCACCAATTTCATTTCTTCTTTGGTGTAGTCATTATCTAAAAACACATCACAATGCGGTAGGCAGTTTTGGTCAATTTTATAAGGATAAACCTTTTTGTCGTTATTGCCATTTCGCTCATCAAACATCTGATCTACAGCTGCTTTTCCAGTGCCTGTAATTGATTGATAGGTAGAAATCACAATTCTTTTTAAACCATAATTGTCTTGCAAAGGCTTAAGCGCCATTACCATTTGTATGGTGCTGCAATTTGGATTAGCAATAATTTTAGTGTCAGCTGTAATGCTATCGGCATTTATTTCAGGAACCACCAAAGGGCACTTGGCATTCATTCTCCAAGCTGAGGAGTTGTCAATTACAAATGCGCCAGACTCTGCAAATTTTGGAGCCCATTCTAAAGAAGCGCTGCCACCCGCTGAGAAAATGGCTACATCAACTTTAGCGTCAATGGCCGTTTGCATGCCCACAACCTTGTGTTTAGCGCCATTGAATTCAATTTCTATTCCAACCGACCGCTCTGATGCCACTGGAAAAAATTCAGTTGCCGTAATATTTCTCTCTTCTAAAACTTGAATCATTTTTTGGCCTACCAAACCAGTAGCACCAACTAAGGCTAAACGCATTCTTACTATTTTGATAATGCAAAAGTATTGGCGATTACCTTATTTTGAAGGTCTATGCAAGGGTCATTTTATAAACTATTGTCAGTGATGGCATTTCTCCTGCTTCATTCGGGATTGAATGCTCAAGTTTCTGACGATTTTTCTGATGGTGAATTCACATCAAATCCAGCTTGGGGAGGGCAAGGCGCAGATTTTACAGTAGATAATGAGCAGTTAAGGCTCAATGCATCAGCTACAGGCGAAAGCTATATTTCTACCCAAGCGCTCTGGAAAGACACTGCCAGTTGGGCTTGTTGGTTTAAAATGGACTTTTCACCATCAACTTCAAACAAGCTAAGAATCTATTTGAGTTTTGATAGAGCCGACCTTTCTTCGAGTGGCAACGGATACTTTTTAGAAATTGGAGAGAGCGGAAGTGTAGATAATTTAGAGCTCTACAGGCAATCGGGCTCAACGGTAAGTCTATTGGCTCAAGGCGCAGAAAGTACATTGGGTGGTGAACCAAATGAATGCCGCATTTTAGTTACCCGTTCAAGCACTGGTAAATTCCAAGTAAACGCCGATTTTACAGGTGGAACTAATTTGAGCCTAGATTTTGAAGCGACTGATCAAACTTTTTCTGAAGGTGAATATTTTGGTTTTTTGTGCGATTATACTTCAACCAGGGCTGATAAGTTCTATTTTGATGAAGTAAGAATTGACCCCATATTTAAAGACACCAAAGCACCAGAGTTGCTGGGATTAGAAGTGCTTGATCCAAAGAATATTGAGCTTACGTTTAGCGAAGCGCTTGATAGCGCAAGTGCGGTTTCCAGTAAAAATTACGACTTAAACGGAGTTGAGCCATTACAAGCAACTTGGAATTCAAGTACTGCTGAAAAGGTAAAGCTTGAGTTTACAAACCCATTGGTTTCAGGAACAAATTACACTTTAAAAGCCTCAGGAATTAAAGATCTAGTGGCTAATGAACTAACCAATGTTCAAAAGAGCTTCTTCTACTATTTACCCACGGCGGGTGATTTAATTATAAATGAAGTTTTCCCTGACCCAACCCCAAGCCAAGGTCTGCCAGAAAATGAGTTTGTAGAGCTTTTTAATACAACGGACAATGATATTCAATTAGCCAATTGGACCATTTCAGATGCGAGCAGCACCACGAGTTTTGACTCATTTTTGCTAAAGGCTGGTGAATATTTGATTATTTGCCCAAATGCAGCTGTAGCCAATTATTCGGGTTATGGCAATGCATTGGGCGTTTCTTTACCTGCTCTAAATAATGGTGGTGATGATGTGGTTTTACGAGCACCAAACGGCAC
>JBMYOR010000478.1:0-3120 GCA_049599535.1 Bacteroidia bacterium
GAGTTCTAACAGGTGTTGTGTTCTGAGCATTGCCATAGGCTTTGCCTTGTCGGGCAACTACCATGGTGCGCACCGATCCCACGTAATAAGGCATATTTATTTTGTGCTTTGCTTGTCCATTGGCTTTTAAATGAAAAGGCCCTAAGAATTTTACACAAGGCTTAAATCGATTCAGTTTTGACTCTTCGCCGCCATTGGCTGCTAAATCACCACCAATACCTAAAATATTAGATAGCTCGCCTGTGGTGCTGCCGGTTACGTATTTATAAATGTCAAAAGACTCAACCCCCAAGGCTTCTTTAGTATAAAAGTGATCCCAAGGTTGTGGGGTTTTAAACCTTGTAAGGTCTAGTAATCCTTCATCAACCACGGCAATGGTGTAGGTCATTTCTTTACCATTTTGTTCTGATATTTCAATGGTGTAATCTTGCTCGGGCCTTAGTACTTCGGGCATTTTTATTTGTGGGCTTAAAACTGATTCAGGGTTTTTTACATTTAAGTTTATAATGCCATAAAGCCTAATTGGCAAATCGTTGCTTGTATTGCCATGCGGTTGTATTTGAGAAACGTGTACATATACATTAGGTGCCATTTCATCAGTAATTTCTACATTAAAATTTGTTGAGCCTTCAATGGTTTCAACCCAAAACTGATCAATTACTTTGGTGCCGTTTTCACGGCTTACCAAAGCGCGGCCTTTAGGTGTGGCGGGTATATTAATACTTGCAGTTTCACCTACATTGTAATCTTCTTTATCAGATTTAAATTCGAGTACGCTTACCCCGGCCATCTCGTCAGAGCTGCCAGCCCACCAAGGCCATGATATGTAAACAATTTTGCCAGTTGAGTGGCCAGATATTGGGTCGGTAATTTTTAAGTAATGTCTACCCCAATTTGGCCTTTCGAGTTTAAGGTTGTATGCACCTTTGCCATTGGTAATTACTGCAGAACCGTTGCTTACAGGTTTTTTATATCTATTGTATACATAATTGCTTAGGTAATCTGAGCTACGATCCCACCACCATCTAAAGTTAAGCTTATAAAGTTCAACTTGTACAGTGCGCTGGCCTTTTACTGGTTTGCCATTATAATCAACCAGTGCTAATTGCAAATTATGTGTAGTATCGGTTTGTAGCCACCCATACCTGCCCTTTGGTATTTTTACTCCTACAAAATTATCATACGGAAAATAAGGAATATCGAACATATCGATACTGCTATAACCCGAGTGCTCAGTAACAGTAGTTTTTAATTTTGCTAAAACTTTGCCAGGTGCGGCATTGCTTGGCGATAAGTCGGCAGAAATTTGAGCGTTACCATTATTATCAAGCTTACCACTAAAAATCTCTTTGCTTTCGCTTTCAAATCTTTTCGCTTCATCGTCAAAATCAAAGTCTTCGTATTTATTAAAAGTAGTGGCTACGGGCACCATTGTAGCTTCAATTTTAGCGTCCATATTTTTGGCTATAGCCCCGTGCAGCCATTTGGCTGATAAATTTCCCCTTACATAAGGGGCGGCAGCTCTAATAGCATCTTTGTCAAAGTCAACTTTAATTTTTAGCCTGTTTGGTTTTATAGTTTCTATAGGAATTGATTTGGTAAATACATTATCGCCAACAATGCACCTTGCTAGCCACATGCCTGTAGGTGCATTTATATCAGTTTTTGTTTTGAATGCATATACATGGTCGGCGTAGCTGTTTTGTACCATGTGTACCCTTGTTTTACCTCTGGGGTCTTCAAGTTCAAATACAATGGGGTGGCCTTCGGGTAATTGTTTTTCTTGATCTTGAAGCATAAAGGTTACAAAAACGGAGTCACCGGGTCGCCAAACCCCGCGTTCGCCATAAATAAAACCTTTAAAGCCATTTTTAGTAGCGGCACCTGAAGTATTAAAATGTGATAAGGATAGGTTAGAGTTATTATCGAGCCGTAGATATGTTTTTTGGTTATTGAAACTGACTTCGGCCATAAACACTTTTTGACTTGGTTTTAACTTCACCAAACCCTGATCGTTGGTTTGCACAGTTTTAACAAGCTGCTGCTGCAAGTTATACAGGTTAATTTGAGCAGCATTTATGGGGTTTGATGTTGAGATTTGGGTTACGGCAAAGTTCAATGTATTATCGGCACCCTTTTTAGCAATTACGCCAATATCAGTAGTAAGCACATTTTTATTAATGCCATTGCCGTGGTATAAGTAGTATGAAATATGGCACGGATTATCTCGTTCTCGGTAGCTGTATCCATAGCGGTAATAGTTATAACCATAGTAGTAGTAGCTGCTGGGTTGATCCCAATCTTTTTCTTGCCATTCGTATTGAGCCATGGTGTCACCATCGCACTCAAAATAGGCTTGATGCATTCTGTAACTTATATGTACATTATATATAGCTGTAGGATCTTGTTGGGTTAGCTCAGTAAGGTCTACATTAAACCTGTTCCATTTCATTAAGTTGGCAACTCCACTTTGCTGTAGTGATATGGTTTTTCGTAAAACCGGACGGCCTACTCGTTTCATTTCGTTTTCACCATCAAGGTGATTGTTCTGTAAAAATTGGCCAATATTATTATTGAATATTTTTACCACTTCAATGTCAATTTCTTTTAGAGCAACAGCTTCAAATGCTAAATAGGCGCCTTCTGAGTTGGGTATAATAATACCATCATCGGCCCAGCGTACATCAGGTTTTACTTGCTCAAAAATGGCATTAAAGGTATAGTCTTGCTCAAGTTCTTCGCCATCGGCGTTTTTAATTGATCTATCTATTTTTACTTCAAGCGAGCCTATTTGGCGTGTGGTAGGGTATAGTTTTACTTCATTGGCAACCACTTCATAATCAAAATCAACTTCGCCAAGCTGTATAAGCCCTGCCATGTTTTGGGCTTTATTTAAAGGGTCAGAAAACAGTATTGAAACATATTGATCAGGCATGTGCTCAACATTGCCTTTTAAAAAAACAAAAACCCCGTCAGCCGGAATCTCAATGGTTTCGTTGCCACTAACTTGTGCATTGTTATGGTTAATATCATATTTAACCAAAACTTGGCTGGCTTTACGCTCTTTATTAATGCCTCTAATAATAAACTCATGTTTTTTTAATTCTGAGTCGCTGTTCC
>JBMYOR010000479.1:0-3114 GCA_049599535.1 Bacteroidia bacterium
CCTTGCATTGCACCGCCAAGGCCACCGCCAAGCCCAAAGCTCGGCACGCCCATCATTGGGCCTGAAAAGTGTTTGGACCTGCGAAAAACATACCCATGTCATTGTCAACTTTTGTAGCCAATTCAATTGTAACTGACTCTTTAATTGTAGATCCACATGATGCAAGAAAAGTACCCGCAGCAATGAGTAGAAATAATCCACTTATAATTCTCATAATTAATACCTGTTTATATTGCCAAAAATAAGGGGCGAATAAAGCTAATTTATGGCACTAAACAATGGTTAACACAATATTTACCATATGGTTGTAATATACACTTGTATATGGTAGCCTCGTTTTTAAGATTCAATTATTTTAATGGTGGGGTTCATTCTTAGTAGTACGCTTATAAAGCCTTCAGTATCTTTTGGAGAAATAAATATTTCATTGTACTTCTCGTAATGTATTACAATGCCTTTAAAATCAAGAGCAGGCCTAAACCCCGCCCACATTTTTTTTCGTAAATCAACTTTTCTAATTGATTTTATATCAATGTTGGCATTAAAAGGACCTGCTTTACAAATCAAATCATTACCTGTAAAGGCATAATTGGTTTTAAACCAAATCCAAAGCAGTAAGCCAATAATTAAAAAGTCAAAAATGTGAAAATAAAAAGTTGAGCCAATTTGTTGGCTTAAAATATCATTTATAAATAAGCCCAGCAACAGCAAAATTGTACCCCAAAAAACAATAACTGTAAAAAGACTTGTACCTGATTTAAAAACTGAACTCATTGTTTAAAATGTTAAAAACGAATTAACATATCTTATACGGTTTCAAAAATCAAATAGTTACAAGCGGATATAATTTTAAAGTGAGTGGTTGGTGTTTAATCGTAATTAATGATTTTACTTATGCCAAGGGTTAAAAAATGATTATCTAAACCTTTATTGGGTCTCATAAGGTTGGCATTTGAAATATGCCTAAAGTGATACTGCACGGTGCTGTAAATTGGCCCTTCCCACTGATGCTGCCAGCCCATAATAAAATTATCGCTAAAAATATAACCGCGGTGCTGCATTTTAGTGTCTACAGTAACATAATGCGGCCCCGTACCAATAGCCCAATATAGCCTATTAGTTTTTGATAATTCAAGATCATATCTTGCTCCAAAATTGCATCCAAATTCAATATCAGTTAATTCACCTGAAACAAAAACTGGGTTTATTTGAGGCTCAAGGTAAGCGATAAAATGTCCGTTTTTGTTGGCAATATTTTCAGTTAAACCCAAATGCCAGCCAAAATAGCCTTGTAGCAATACAGGTTGATAATAGCCTTCGGGCATTTTTTCATTTATAAACGAAAACGAAAGTTTTATACCTACTTCATGCTGGGCAAATCGCGTATTATCTTGTCCAAAAGCTGCAGCTGTAAACAGCAAACCAACACATACTAAAAAAGCTTTGATTTTCATAAGCATCAAATGTAAAGCGAGTGGATAAAAAGTTTAAATATGCATTGCTTAAAATGGGTATTTTGTTGGGCTTTTACAATACAGTATATGTACCTAATTTACGATACCGAAACCACAGGCTTACCCAAAAAATTTAATGCTCCGCTTACCGATTTTGATAATTGGCCTAGATTGGTGCAAATAGCTTGGCAATTGCATGATGATAACGGACATTTAATTGAAGCCGACAACATAATTGTTAAACCCGATGGCTTTACAATTCCGTTTAACTCAATTAAAATACATGGAATTACCAACGAAAAAGCCAATGAGCAAGGAAAACCATTAGCCCAGGTTTTAGAGCGCTTTAATCAGGTTTTGGTTAAATCAAAGTATGTAATCGGACATAACATTGAGTTTGACATTAACATAGTAGGCTGCGAGTTTTTAAGATCAAATATTGATAGTGAGCTTACTCAAATGCAAACCATCGATACTAAAAATGAGTCTACAAATTATTGTGCTTTACCAGGCGGTAAAGGCGGTAAGTTTAAATATCCAACCCTTTCTGAGCTACACGAAAAATTATTTGGAAATCAGTTTAAAGAAGCCCACAATGCGGCAGCAGATGTTGAAGCTACAACACGTTGCTTTTTTAAATTATGCCATCTCAAAGTAATTGAGAGAGAAGATATTGATCTTGACGAAAAAATAATGGACCACTTGGCTAATGTAGCCAAGCAGATTTTGAGTTCAATTGATTATGCAATTGAAAATAAACGAAACGATGGCATTGAAATAGACAAAGCTGCTGCAAGCAAAATCGAGGGTACGTTTAGTCATTTGCATATACATACACAGTTTTCGGTATTGCAGGCTACTACAAAGCTCGATGCTATGATTAATAAAGCCATACGAGATAAACAGCCGGCCATTGCAATGACCGATACAGGCAATATGTATGGTGCATTTAAATTTACTAGGGCTGCTCTAAAAGCTGGTATAAAGCCAATTGTAGGTTGTGAGCTAAATGTTTGTGCCGATATGTACAACCGCACCAGTAAGGATAATGGCTACCCTGTGGTGATTTTAGCAAAAAACAAAAAAGGTTATCATAATTTGGCAAAGCTAAGCTCAATGGCAATGACCGATGGCTTTTACTACGTTCCTAGAATCGATAAAAAAGCAATTGTAGCGCATAAAGAAGATTTACTTGTTTTAACTGGTGGATTGTTTGGAGAAGTAGCACATTTGGTGTTAAACGTGGGCGAAGAACAAGCCGAAGAATCAATAAAATGGTGGAAAAGTGAGTTTGGTGATGACTTTTATTTAGAACTGAATAGACACGGGCTCGAAGAAGAGAATCACTTAAATAATGTGCTTTTGCGTTTTGCGAGCAAGCACGGTGTAAATGTAATTGCGGCCAACAATGCTTACTATCTTGATAAAAAAGATGCAAAGGCCCATGATGTTTTGATTTGTGTTAAAGAAAATGAGCTTGTTGAAACACCAAAAAAATATGTAGGCCGAAAAGGTCGTGAGTTTAGGTTTGGTTTTCCGAACGATGAGTTTTATGTAAAAACTCAAGACGAAATGAAGGCACTTTTTGCCGATGTACCCGAAGCCATTGAAAATATTCAGGTTTTGGTTGATAAGTGCCAAGGTTTTTCGTTAGAGAGCG
>JBMYOR010000480.1:0-3111 GCA_049599535.1 Bacteroidia bacterium
GAAATAATGATGTTGAAATTGAAATTTATAACAACGGCGAAGACACCATAAAAAGTGGTCAAATAGATTGGTGGATTAATGGTGTAAAACAAAACGGAACCGCTTTTAACAGTACCATATTGCCTGAAAACACTGGCACAATAAACCTTGGTAATTACAATTTTGGTAGCGGATCACATAATGTGGTTGTAGTAGTAGATTCTATTAACGGCCTAAACGATGAATCAAAAAGCGATACTTTTAAAATAGATTTAAAACCAGGTTTAGTTGGAAATTATACCATTGGCGGTACAAATGCCGATTTTGCAAATTTTGCCGAAGCTGTAAGTGCCTTAAATTCTAGAGGACTTTGTGGCTCAGTTAATTTTACTATTAATAATGGCACTTATTCCGGTACCAATTTGCTAAGCAATATAAAAAACAGTAGCAAAAGCAATACAATAACTTTTAATGGCCAAGATTCATCCAAAACAATAATAGCAAATAATGCAAGTTCTACGGTTTACACTTTGGGGCTTCAAAATGTAGATTGGATTACTTTTAAAAATATTCAGTTTCAATCTTCAAGATGGGCTGTATATCTATCTGACAATTGTAATAGGGTAAATTTTGAAAACTGCTATTTTAATCAAAGTACAACAGGCACATCGGGCGATGTATTTGGCATTGTAGCATCATCTATTAGCACTAGCGAAGCAGGCTATGGTGATAATGTACAGAATTTAAGCGTAAGTAATTGCCTTTTTAGCGGTGGCGAACGTAGTATTCAAATTATGGGCAATCAAACTTCATCGTCTCAAAACATTGCTTTTGAAAACAATGAATTTAAAAGTGCATATTATTCATTTTTAGGGCTTTACAATTGCTACAATGTAAAAATAAACGGTAACACCTTTACCGGTTTAAGACAAAACGCCGCCAATGCAATTGTAGGCTACAGCCTTGATAACCTTGAAATGAAACAGAATTTTGTAGCAGGTAGAAACTACGCGATTTATTTTCAGGATTTGAATTTGTATGGCAACAAAGCAGTGCTTTTTGAAAACAACATAATTACATCAACTACAAATGGTGTTTATTTTAATAACCTTAGAACCACCAGTATATTACACAATACCATTGTGGGTACCATAGCTCTTAGGCTCGATAATCAATCGGGGATTGATTTAAGAAACAACATTTTATACGGCTTAAATAATTATGCGTTTTATTGTTTGGGCAATTCTGGTTTTACAAATATGGATTGGAATCATTACTACTCAAATGCTACCAATAAATATGCTTTTGATAATACTGCTTTTAGCAGTTTAAGCAATTGGCAAGCTGCTTTTGGCGAGTTTAATGTAAACTCGGTTGAAGGCGTACCGCAAATTATAAGTACAAGTAATCCATATTTAAAAACCAATGCTGCTGCAAGCCGCGGACTTAACTTAGGTATTAATTTAGATATTGATTCAGAAACTCGATGCGAATTTCCATCAATAGGTGCCGATGAATCAAAGTACAATGAATCAAAACCCACGGTAAAGTTTACACTGCCCGATACATCTTATACAAATGCCATAGTAGCAACAATAAATAGTGCTAATTACACAGATCTTTTAAATCACGAGTGGTTTGTAAATGATGTGAAGGTTGATAGTACCAACCTTAATCTTAATTACAGCTTTAGTTCAACGGGCAGATATAAAATTACCTTACGCAGTAGCAATTGCTCAAGTTTTGATACCACTAGCAAGTTTATAGTAATTAAGCCAGTAAGTAAGGCTCCGGTGGCGCAGTTTACAGCATCGGCAACTACTGTAAAAAGCGGAGAAATTATAGAACTTGAAAATACAAGTTTAAACGGACCATCTGAAATTTATTGGTCAATAAGCCCCTATTTTGAAACTCCTAAATCAAGAACTTACTTTTTTACAACTAGTACTGATAGCATCACCTACTCGCCTAGTGTTTATTTTAATACCCCAGGCGATTATACCGTTTGTCTTTATGTAAAAAATGCCAAGGGCGATGATCAAAAATGTAAAGAAGATCATATTACGGTAATTGACGAAGCTACCATGTGTAATCAAAGTTTATCATATGTGAGTAGTGGTATAATCAGAGATCCTGGCGGATTGGGTGATTATGCTGGTAGAGCCAATTATAATTGTACCTATACAATTGCTCCTTGTGCCAAAAATTTAAGGTTAACTTTTACCGAATTTGATATTATAAACAATCGTGATTATTTGCGTATTTACGATGGTGAAGATAGTAATGCACCCGCATTGCATGATTATGCTACCGCCTATAATAATGGCCTTACTGGCGACGATCAATCCACTAATTTTAAAAACGTTTTAGTTGCCAAATCTGGTAAGGCGCATTTACAATTTACAACCAATTGGTTTTTTGGTTCACCAGGCTTTGAAATTGAATGGAGCTCTACCCCACTTAATGTTGCCAAACCAGTTGCCGATTTTGATATTCCTGATACAATTTGTGTAGGTACCGAGCTTAATATTGAGAATAAATCTATAGGCCAAGGAAATAGATACAATTGGCAAATATTGAGTAAAGTAACCAATACGGTAGATTACACAGATTCTGCTGTAACTCACTTTTTCTTTTTTCAAGGTGCTTATACCGTTAGGTTAATTGTTGAAAATTGTGGTGGATCTGATACTATTGAAAAAGATATTAGAGTAGTTGAAGCTACATCTAAACCTACGGCAAAAATTCATGTTGATATTCCAAACCCTGATAAAGGCCAAGTGGTAACACTTAGTGACGTTTCAACTCTTAAAGGTTACTTGTGTTCTGAATACCGAACTTGGAGCATTTCGCCTTCAAGCTTTAGTTATGAAACTGGCTTTAACTCTCAAAATCAAATAACCAAAGTAACTTTTAGAGATACAGGCTGTTACGATATTCAATTAGTTGCGAGCAACTCAAATGGCTTAGACACCATTTTGGTAAAATGTGCCGTGCGTGTAATAGACAGATGCACTCCTACAGTAGGTAGTTTAAATGAAGATATTGGTATTGCTAGAGTAGCCTTAGGTACTATAAATAATAGTTCTTTGGCGGGCACCGAAAAATACACTGATTACAGAGCGAGCACCA
>JBMYOR010000481.1:0-3106 GCA_049599535.1 Bacteroidia bacterium
TGGCCAAGCCGCGCACCGATCTGAAAACTGAACCCCTGGATTTTTCGAGCCTGCTTGGGCGGGATCAATTGAATGCCGAACTGCCCGGTGTCAGCGAAATCTATCGTGGCAAAACCATACTTATCACCGCGTTTGCTTTCTGCTCTACCTGTTTCGTCCCACATGGTTTTATCTATTCTCCACATAGCATTTTCAAACCATTTTTCGGGGTGTTTGTTGGGTTCTACTCTAGAGTCACCAATATCATTTAGCACTATTGATGCAAGTCCAAGAACACCTGCATGCATAAGTGTATGGTTGTCATTATCCCTGCTTAGTACCCCAAGAAAACTTTGTCCTTCTTTGTAAAAATCTCTTACAAACTGTTGCAACTCTTTACCAATATCGCAACGTATTGAATCTGCTCTGTCGGTATCTTTTTTTTGCAGATAGGCATCTGCCATATATAAATCATAAGCCTGAAGATAGTGTATCATGTTTTTAGATACGTATTGCCCTATCATGGTCCAGTTTTTAAAGTCGCTCTCTACGGCATCTTTTAAACCACAGGCTGTACAAAATGCTGGATAATTGTAATCAATGGTTTCAAACATTTCATCCAAATCAACGCGTAATAATTGCAGAGAGTCGGGCGGTAGCGAATTTCCTTGTAGGTTGGTTGCGCACAAAAGAACAAAGGATTTAGCCTTTATTTGCCAGGAGAAAGCAGCACGCCGCTCATCTTCTTTCGTACTCCAAACAGTATCACCGTTGTTTTTAACCCTACCAATAGCACGGTAATCTACAATAGGTGCGTAAGCGTCATCAAATAGCCTTTTAAAAACGTCATATGGAACTTCTGCATTTATATCTCTGGGGATATCGCCTTTACCGTTTTTAACTAATTTTCTTAAGTTCAACCTAAAAGAGTCTAATGCTAAATTTAAATTTCTTGCGTAGTTAAATGATCCATGTGGGTCATTCTTATAAAATACAGTGTACGGATACTGGTTCGCTTTTACTTGTAAATTAGTTCCCCTATCGTTAATATTACATTGGCTATAAGCATCAGCTAAAGATGCTATTAAGGATATTATTAGTAAAACTCGATAGATATTAGCTCCCATTGTTTTTGTCTTTTTTTGTCATTTAAATAAATAAAACCGTAATTATAGTTGTACATGAAGGTTAAAGAATCTCCATTTTCAGTAAAGCCATCGGCTATATGTGTTGGCCAATAATCTTTACCAAGCACAGTTACAGTGTCATGGTCAATTTTTTGATTTTCTGCTCCCAAAAACCCATTAAGAAAACTGTGACTAGTCCATGTGCTATCTTCATTCCATAACACATTCATAGATTTTCCAAATTCTTGATTTTGAAAAACAAGTCGATCAGCATTTTTAGATTCCCCATAAACGGCAGTAAAAAACTGATGTCTTGAGCTGTAAGTGGGTGGACACCAACAAGGCGGTAATGCTTCACCAAAATTCAAAAATAATGAGTCATACTTAATTCGAAAAAGTTTTACGGTATCAACTCTGCCGGGCTCGGTTACTTGAAAGGTGAGTGATTTAAACTTGTCGTAAGGAAAGCGTTGCTTCTCATATTTACTCAGAAGTTCCGGCTCTGGTTGTTTAACAGGTGGACAAGGGTCGTCGCATTCATTGCCACACCCGCTCCACCATAAAGCTCCTAAAATAAGAAGGAGTAAAAAAATGGGTTTTGTTGAGTTTTTTGTTTTCATAGTTTATTGGGTTTTAATTGTTTGCAAATAAGGGCCTTTCATCTTCTATTTTTCTCCCTATAAATAGGGGTATTGTAAGTTTTTTAGTTTGTAAAATATTGATTTTCAAGATTAGGGAAAATGAAACTCTGTTTTATCACCCATTTGGGTGATTTTTAAAAAAGTTTTTCGTTCAAGGTTTGGAGTATTGTCGTCGTTATTTACCGTTCTTTTATGGGGTCTAGGCTGCCCGCCATCATGCCAACAAACTAAAAAGGCAATGTAAAAATATGTAGTGTACCACTAAAAAATTAAGTATCTCATTTAATGAGACTTAGCTCAATAAAAGGCCAAGTTGGGTTATGAATGCTCTGCATTTGGCATGGCCCAAAACGAAGCAAAAACTCTAGAACTCAGCACATGCAGAGCATTCATGAGTACAACTTAAAACAAACAGAATAGATGAGTAAACTTGCTCCTTACTGTCGCTTCAAACACACGCTGAGTTCATCTTAAAGAAATTATAAGTGTTAGGAAATAAGTATCTTACGATTAATCTTATTTTAAAATTATAAATCGAACTCAGGTTTCGTACTAATTATAGTGAATCGAAAGTGTTGTTTCGAAAATATTTAGCCAATCATTAAATGGGCATTGGGGTAGGTGTAGTTTTTAGTTTTGGTAGCTGAGCTTAATGCAACAACTAATGTTAAAATTCCAACTCTGCCTAAGTACATCGAAATCATTAAAATTACCTTGCCAAAAGTTGATAAATCGCTCGTAATTCCGGTTGAAATTCCAACAGTGCAAAAAGCCGATACGGTTTCGAATAATAGGTTTAAGGGCGATTCGTTAGGCTCGGTGATTGATAAAATAAATGACGCAATAAAAATGTAACTAGCTGCAAACAGAAAAATAGTGAGCGCACGGTTTAGCAACTCAGTAGAAAGGGTTCGCCCGTTAATTTCTATTTGCTTACGATTTCGAATAGTTGCAAATGCTGATAGAAAAATAACGATAAAAGTTGATGTTTTAATGCCCCCACCAGTACTCGCAGAAGAAGCACCAATAAACATAAATAGTACCATCATGATTAAAGTAGGTGCGGCCAGCTCACCAAAATTTACGGTATTAAAGCCAGCAGTTCTTGTAGTTACCGATTGAAAAATTGAATGCGTAACTTGACCAAAAGTGCTTACACCAGTTAGGGTATTGTTTTGTTCAAGTAAATAAAACAAAATGGCACCCACAATTACCAAAACACCACTTGTATACAACGATATTTTTGTGGCAAGGGTCCAGTCTTTCCAAGGGTAGCGCATGCGGTTTCTTAATGATTTGAACCCAAAAAGATCTTGAATGGCAGGAAAACCCAACGATCCAAAAAATATAATGGCGGCA
>JBMYOR010000482.1:0-3097 GCA_049599535.1 Bacteroidia bacterium
TTGCCGAAAATTCACACTTCTAAAAGCGAAATTTTCAAGTGTGAACTTTTAACTGCGGACTTTCCGAGATTACGGTACATGCACTATATTTGATAATAAACTTAATAATATTAGCCACAGGGTAAAAGTAATTTCTTCGGTAGATGAAACTACATTGGGTGTGTATCTTGTAAATTATAGCGTAGCCGATACTTTTGGCAACCTCACTAGCATTACCAGAAAAGTTGTGGTTTTAGACACTACTAAACCAATTTTAACCCTTATTGGAAATCCAATTGACACCATTGACATTTTAGAATCGGATTCATTAAGCGGTTTTCACGTAATTGACAATTATGATAAAAACCCAGAAGTCACAATTTATGGAAAAGTAGATACAGCACAATTTGGAACCTACGAAATAGAATATTGTGCAACAGACCAAAGCGGAAATAAAACTTGTCTTAAGCGAAGCGTGGTAGTAACTGATAGAATTCCACCTCAAATTACTCTTGAAGGTGAATCAACAATTTTGCATGAACAATGCAATGATTACACAGACGCTGGCTATTCAATAACCGAGAACTACCCTTTTGGCTTGCGTGTCGATACATTTTCAACTCTACCCAGTGTTAATGACAGTTTAGGGTTATTTTTTGTGACTTATATAGCCACCGATAGCTTTGGGAATACTGACACTGCTACAAGAACAGTAATTTTAGATGATTTTACTCCACCTACCATTGAATTAATAGGTCAAAGCAAAATATATATTGAGAGATGGGCAGAATTTGAAGACCCCGGAGTTGTGGTAAAAGACTTCTGCAGTAACAACGAAAACATTACAGTTATCAAAGAAGGAAACTTTATCAATTCAGCATCTGAAGGAACATATTTTTTGGATTACTCTGCCGAAGATATATCAGGAAACATTTCAAAACCAGTAAGAAGATACATTGTTGTAGGCAATCTTGACACCGTTGGAATTGAAGAATATACTTTAGCCAATCTTGAAGTTTATCCTAACCCAACATCAGCCACTTTATATGTTAAATTTCAGAATACTTTTAAAGGTAATATTAGCCTTTACAACTCACAGCTAACGCAGATTAAGTCTTTTAACATTAGGAATTCAGCAAACCAAGTTGAAATATCCTGTGAATCATTGAGTGCCGGAATATATTTTCTAATGATTACAAACAAAAAACAATCATCAATGGTAAAAGTTGTAATTGACCATTAAATCTCAATTAGGTCAAATTAGGTCTTGTAATTTAGTTGGCAAATCAACATATTTGCCAAAAAAGGCAATGACCATCACACGCTCCATTATAATAACCGCACTATTAAACTTTACCCTTGCCTTAAACGGTCAAAACTTGAACTACATACCCAATTGGAGCAATGCAGGTAATTATTCAAAAATTAACAGCTCTAAAACTGTTCACATTAACGATTTTGAAAGCAATAATAATGGCAGTACTAGTAATAACTCAGCGTTTACCAACGCATTAAAAACTCTAGGCAATCAAGGTGGTATAATTAAATTTGGCCGCGGCACCTACCTGTTTACATCAGGCATTAGTATTCCTAATAACGTACATATTAAAGGCGAAGGCGCTAACACCAATTTAGCTTTTGAGCTTAGCACTGAGCAAGATGCCATTAGTTTTACAGGTAGTATTGAGCTTAGAAAATACAAATTGGCTAAATCAGCATTTAGATCCAATAACACAATTCAGTTAAAATCTACCGACAATCTAAAAATCAACGACTTAATAAAAATATCGGCACCAAACTCTAACTTAACCACTACTACATGGGCCAAAGAATCAATTGCGCAAATCACTAAAATAAAGTCGATTAACGGTAATAAAATCACAATTGAAGATGAATTGAGAATTAATTTTTTAATGGCCGATGATGCGCTTGTTCAAAAGATAATTCCATTAAAAAATGCTGGCTTATCATGTATTCAAATTATAACAAAAGATTCAACGGCAAATAATGGCAGTAACATTAAAATGCTGTATACAGAGAACTGTTATGTAAAAAATGTAATCAGCGAATATTGTAATTACGCACATATTGAACTTGACAACAACTATAGAACGCAGGTAAGCGGTTCGTTTTTAAGGTTTGCACATAATTATAATAAAGGCATTAAGGGCAATGGTATTTTAATACGCAATAGCAGTAGCAATTGCTTAATTGAAAATAATTGTTTTTCATTTTTAGTGCATAGCCTAAGCATTGAATCAGGTGCTAATGGCAATGTAGTATCCTACAATTATTCTGAACGCACATATTGGGAAAAACCCAACGAGCCTTCAAATGCATCGGCTGATTTATTACTTAATGGCAACTACCCTTTTGCCAATTTATTTGAAGGTAACATTTTTCAAAATATTAGTATTAGCAATAAAAACGGTACAAACGGGCCAAATACTTTTTTCTGCACATGGGCCGACCTTTTTGGCTTTAGCATGCATAAAAATTCAGCTGACTCCTTAAATATCATAAAAACTAGAGTTACTAATAATTTACCACAATTCGGCAAATTTAATTTAAGTGGCAATGGCCATTTTGAGTACAAAACTCTAATAGTAAACAAAAAGAGATTTGATAGCCTACCTGTAATTGATACGGTTTCATTTTATATAAATGATAGCGCTTTTTTTACTTTTTTAAAAAACGACTACAGAAATTTAGCTGAAAAAAGATACGAAGAAAACACCTATATAAACTGTGGAAACGCAACTGATATTAGTAGCGAACTTGACCCTGACACGGTGCAAATAAAGTATTCAGAAACTGCCATTAACAACATTGAAGAACCAAATATTAGCATTTACCCAATACCAACAAAAGACTTCTTGTATATTAAAATCAATCAAAGCTGCAGTTTTAATGGTTTAATAATTGATGCTAACGGAAAACCTGTAGAACAATTTAAAATGCCTGAAGGGATGCCAAAGAACAACTATAAAATAGCAACCGGCCATTTAAATAATGGCTTTTACAGCTTGGTGATCTTTGCAGACAACTATATTATTACAAAGCGCTTTGTAATTAGCCATTAAACCGTTCTTCAATTCTATCGAATAAATCCCAATAC
>JBMYOR010000483.1:0-3083 GCA_049599535.1 Bacteroidia bacterium
TGTGATCCAATGAAACCGTTTCCACCGGTTACTAGTATTTTAGGCAAGGCTTATTATTTATTTAGGTCAAATATTGAAAAACAAGAAAGAAAAATGAGACTTACGCCTTATTTAATTTAAATGATTTTTGGCCACTCCTTTACGTCCTATAGAATAATAATTGAAACCTAATGCTTCCATTTCTTCCAAATCATAAAGGTTTCTTCCATCAAATATCAACTTATTATTGAGTGCTTTTGCTACTTTACCAAATTGCGGAACTCTAAAAACTGTCCATTCGGTCATTACAATAAGTGCGTCAGCTCCTTCAAGTATATCATATTGGTTGTCACCAAATTCAATGGTGTCGACAAATATTTCTTTCATGTTAGCCATTGCTTCAGGGTCAAATGCCCTAATATTAGCTCCTTTATCTAACAATTCTTTCATTAAATAAATTGCTGGTGCTTCTCTAATATCATCGGTATTTGGTTTAAAAGCTAAACCCCAAACCGCAAATGTTTTTCCTTTAACATTGCCGCCAAAATGATTGAGTAATTTAGGTACTAAAATGGTTTTTTGGCCACGGTTTACCTCCATTACCGAATTTAAAATTCTGAAATCAAAATTGTTTTCTTCAGATGTTTTTGCCAATGCTTGAACATCTTTAGGGAAACAACTGCCTCCATAACCAGTACCTGCAAATAAAAAGCGCTTACCTATTCTACTGTCCGTACCAATTCCTCTTCTTACACTATCAACATCGGCATCTACTAATTCGCACAAATTAGCAATTTCATTCATAAACGAAATTTTTGTAGCTAAAAATGAATTTGCGGCATATTTGGTTAGCTCAGCTGAGCGCTCATCCATAAATATAATTGGATTGCCCTGCCTAACAAAAGGTTTATACAGGCGCTCCATTATTTTTTTCGCTTTCTCTGTTGATGTTCCGATTACAACTCTTTCAGGTTTTAGAAAATCGTCAACGGCTACCCCTTCACGCAAAAATTCGGGGTTAGAAACTATATCAAAATCAACTTTAGCATGCTTGGCAACTGCAGCTTTTACTTTATCAGCTGTACCTACAGGTACGGTACTTTTATCTACAATTACTACGTATTGATCAATAATTTTACCGAGTTCTTCAGCTACCCCTAAAACGTATTTTAGATCTGCAGACCCATCTTCTCCAGGTGGGGTTGGCAGTGCTAAAAAAATTATTTCGGCGTCCCTTATTCCTTCCTTTAAATCTCCTGTAAACGATAGTCGTTCTTGATGTATGTTTCTTTCAAAAATCACATCTAGTCCTGGTTCATAAATAACCATTTCACCTTTTCTAAGTCTTTCAACTTTGTTAGGATTGTTATCTACACAAACCACTTGATTCCCCATTTCTGCAAAACATGTACCTGACACTAAGCCCACATATCCAGTACCTACTACTGCAACTTTCATTTTATTGTTTATTTTGTTTTAATAAGTTTTTACCAATTATCAACTCAATTAGGCAACTAATAGATTAATAATTACTTTAAATGCTGTCCAAACTTAAGTTTACATTCGTATTTAAGTTTTAGCTTAATCTAAAGTTTATCGATGAAAAACGCTTTTTATACAACTGTTTTTTTGTTAATGTTTTCGCACACAGCGTTTTCGCAGTCACATCTACGTGATTCTTCAATTAACATAATATCTTTTCAATTTGGCTATACCCCTTGTTTAACGGCCCTAAACATGGCTGAAAAAGCAAACCTATTGCATGTATTTAGTCCTTCATTTAGTTTTAAAAACACTAATAACATTGTTTTTGAAACTAGTTTAAATTTATTTGTAGGACATAAAGCCTTACAAAACAACACCATTGGCTTAATAAACTCAGAGCTTGATATTCCAATTAGTATTGATGGTTTATTGCAAGAAACTAATATAAGATTCCAAGGATTTTCAGCATCTATGAGTGTTGGAAAATTGTTTAAGATGAGTAACTACAATAAAAACTCAGGACTTTATGGAGAGTTTGGACTTGGTTTTATACAACATAAACTAAAATTTGATTATGAAGGCACTGGTGTATCACAGCTTGAAGATCCTTATGTTAAAGGTTATGATAGGCTAACAAATGGCTTGCTTATCAGTCAGTTTATTGGTTATAGAAGATACTCTAACAAAAACAGTTTTAATTATAAATTTGGGATTGAAATAAACGAAGGTTTAACAAAAAATAGAAGAAGTTGGAACTATGATGCATTTGGCCCAATTACAGACAGTAGAATAGATTTTTATTATGGCCTAAAAATGGCTATAATTTTACCTTTTTACGGCACGAATTAAAACTGTGTTAGCTTACAATATTGGCATTTTTGCTTACAGGTTTTTTGCATGGCTATTTGCGGCTTTTAATTCTAAAGCAAAGGCTTGGTATATTGGCAATACCACACAAACTTCGGTGCTTTTAGAGCCCAAGCAAAAAAAACGCGTTTGGTTTCACATTAGCTCTTTGGGTGAGTATGAACAAGCTAAACCTGTAATTAAAGGCTTAGTCAATAATTTTGAAATTGTAATTACGTTTTTCTCACCTTCAGGATACCAGCATAAAAGTGTTAGAGAGTTTACCGAGCATGTATTTTATATTGGGATTGATACTAAAACTCAAGCAAAAAATAACATTAAAAACATAGTACCGGATTTATTTGTACTTGTGAAATATGATTTTTGGCTGAATCACTTATTTCAACTTGAAAAGGAAAATGTAAAGTCAATAATAATTTCAGGCCTTTTTAGACCCAAGCAAGTTTTTTTTAAACCTTGGGGTGGTAAATTTAGAATGGCACTTGAAACATTTGATCATCTTTTCTTACAAAATCAAACAAGTTCAGATTTATTGCAATCTATCGGAATAGACAATTCTACAGTAAACGGCGACACCCGAGTTGATTCGGTATTAGATAATGTTCCGGTTGCAATGGATAGGTTGCCTGATTCAATTAAACAATTTGCCAAAGGAAACAAATGCTTAGTGGTTGGTAGTAGCTATTTGGATGAAGAGCAAATAATTGCCGACAACATAAGCGGCTGCTTAAATGATTGGAAAATCATTATTG
>JBMYOR010000484.1:0-3080 GCA_049599535.1 Bacteroidia bacterium
AGTATTTGATGTTAGGTAATTTATCGCCTGATGTGCAAATGAAGGTAATTGACAGACTTGAAAACCGACCAAAATTGGTGGCGCTTGATACCATGAATTTTTGGATGGATATTGCAATGAATGACCTTACTGAAGTAATTAAAAAAGTTGATGTTTTAATTATAAATGACGAAGAAGCTCGACAGTTTACAGGAGAATACTCTTTGGTAAAGGCAGCAAAAAAAATACTTGAACACGGATTAAAGTTTTTGGTAATTAAAAAGGGTGAGCACGGTGCTTTGCTTTTTCATGAGAATCAGGTGTTTTTTGCGCCGGCATTACCGCTTGAAGAAGTATTTGACCCAACTGGGGCTGGCGATACCTTTGCAGGTGGCTTTATGGGGTATATCTCAATGACCGATGATACATCATTTGAAAATTTAAAAAGAGCGGTGATTTATGGTTCGGCCATGGCATCATTTTGTGTAGAGAAGTTTGGTACCGAAAGGCTCGAAAATCTTGAAAAAGACGAAGTGGTGAGAAGAATCAGAGAATTTGTAAATCTTGTATCAGTTGATATTGATTTGGTGTAAATGAAAAAGCTAATTGTTCTTTTTATATTATCGGTTACAGTATTTAGCGCTTTTTCTCAGGCAGAAAAGGTAGATCTTAGTACACCACGAAAAACGGTTTACAACCACTTATGGTATTTGCAAAAAGAACAATATAAGCCGGCAGTTTCTGCTGAGTCTTTTGCTAATAAAAAGGCTAAAAATCAAGATTTAGAACGGGTAGCGATTCAACTCAAACAAATACTTGATGGTAAAGGGATTTTTATTGAGACCGAAAAAATCCCTAATACTCCTTTGTATAAGGATTCTATAACCAACAAGGCTATTTATGTTTTAGATCAATCGTTGCCCGATGTTTATTTGGTAAAACAAGGTAATCAATGGGTTTTTTCTATTGTTACAATAAAGGCGATACCCCGCATCCATAAAGAAGTTTTTCCTACTTGGATTGCGTGGATTATGGATATTATGCCCAAATCATGGCATACTGAAATTTTAGGCCTTGAGTTGGCGCAATACATGGGGATACTTATAATTATAATAATGGCGCTGCTATTGCATAAAGTGCTATCGTTATTATTTAGGTTTATCATATTGGGTATTTTTCATAGATTCAACAAAAGCTACGCTGGCTCTCATTTGCTAAAAACTGTGGCAAGGCCCTTGAGTTGGTTTTTAATTGTGCAATTTGTTGAAGGAGCAGTGCCTGCCCTAATGTTGCCCATTAATATATCTCGAGTGGTTGTAATGCTGTTGAGTGCCGCGGCCCCATTGGCAGGAACTATATTGTTTTACAACTTGGTAGCTCTTTTGGCCGACTTTTTTATGAAAAGGGCCCAGAAAACAGAAGGTACGCTCGATGATCAATTAGTGCCTTTGGTTAGTAAAATGGCCAAAGTATTGGTTGTAGTTATTGGTATAGCTTATATATTATTTGGTTTTGGATTAGATGTTAGGGCATATTTAGTAGGGGTTTCTTTTGGTGGTATTGCACTGGCTTTAGCAGCTCAAGATACCGTTAAAAACCTTTTCGGAAGCGCCATGATTTTTTTAGATAGGCCTTTTCAGATTGGCGATTGGATTAACTATAGCGGCATGGATGGTACGGTTGAAGAAGTAGGTTTTAGAACCACTAGGATAAGAACCTTTTATAATTCGATTATAAGTATACCTAACGGAAAGTTGGCCGATACTCACGTAGATAATTTTGGGCTAAGGGTGTACAGAAGGTACTCAACAAAGCTTTCAATTACATATGATACCCCACCAGAGCTAATAGATGTATTTGTTGAAGGGTTAAAAGAAATTGTAAAAAATCATCCTTCAACACGTAAGGATTATTTTGAAGTGCACTTAAACGATTTGAGTGATTCGTCAATTCAAATATTATTTTATATATTTTTTGATGCCAAAGATTGGTCAGAAGAGCTAAGGGCAAGGCATCAAGTGCTTTTGGCCGTAATCAAATTGGCAAAAGCTCTTGGGGTTCGATTCGCGTTTCCTACGCAAACTTTACATGTAGAAAACATGCCCGGGCAGCAATCGCTAACCCCAAATAATAGCAAGAGTAGGTCTGATTTTGAAGCTTCAATGAGCGAATTCATCACTACTTGGAAATCTACAGATTTACCTTCATAAGCAATTGATAGCTTTATTTATTCTGTAAAGTCATACAAGATAGAAATCTCTTTCCATAATTGAGAAATTAGTCTATATTTGTTTCGCAACGCGACGAAATTGTATTTAGATGAGTGAGAATTCGGTTAAAATCTTTGTGGTTGAAGATGACCCTACGTATAGAAAAATGATTGAGTTTGTGCTACAGCTCAATCCAGATTTTGAAGTAATGTCTTTTGAAAACGCACGCTCGTGCATGGACAAGCTTCATTTAAAACCCGATATTGTTACTCTAGATTATACCTTACCAGATTTGTCAGGTGAAGATGTTTTGAAAAGAATAATGAATATGGACCCTAATATTAGGGTGATTATACTTTCAGGACAAACCGATATAAAAACAGCTGTTGGGTTGCTGCGCCAGGGGGCTTATGATTATATTACTAAAGATGAAGAAACTAAAGACAAGCTTATAAATACTATTCATCATATTTTGCAGAATAAGGAGCTTTCAACAGAAGTGAATAGATTGAAAGAAGAGCTTGGTAAAAAATATGATTTTCAGAAAGCTATAATAGGTCAAAGCAAGGCGATTCAAAAAGTGTTTAAGCTGATGGAAAAAGCGGTAAACACAGATATAACCGTTTCGGTTTATGGCGAAACCGGTACGGGTAAAGAAATGGTAGCCAAAGCGGTGCATTATAATTCAAAAAGGTCAAAAGGTTCGTTTGTAGCGGTAAATGTAGCGGCAATACCAAGTGAGCTAATTGAGAGTGAATTATTTGGTCATGAGAAGGGCGCTTTTACTGGTGCAAATACTCGCAGAATTGGCCGTTTTGAAGAAGCCAACGGTGGTACCATATTTTTAGATGAAATAGGAGAAATGGATCAAAACATGCAGGCTAAAATTTT
>JBMYOR010000485.1:0-3078 GCA_049599535.1 Bacteroidia bacterium
GCAAGGCTATTTTTTAGCAACTTACTATCAACAAACTCAACCTTTTTTGGCTTTGGCTTAATCGGCTTAAATGGCTTAAAGCTCTGTTCGCTCTCACGGCCTGTTTTATGGTAGTCATCATTGTAGGGGTTCAAATGGTACTGGCATTTTATTTCACGGTCACAACGCCCGTATTGCTCAGGTAAATACTGGTTTGTTTCACTGTCAACATAGGGAACAAAAGACCGCTTGCCACATCTCGGGCAATGGTGCTTTTTGCTCCCTTGCTCTAATTGGTATCTAAATTCAACGGCAACCATATTCAGGGTAGTTTTTTTCTATGGTTTTAATGAAGTCATCAAGCCTATTTTCAAACATTAATGTTGCTGTATAAAGTAAAATTTGTTGCAATGCCAACTCGCGCTCTGTGGCTTTAGTTATGTCAATTTGATTGATAAGTATAAATAGTTGCTTTTCGTTTTCTGTAAGATTAGATTTCATGGTATTAGTTTTTTGATGTTTGCAATTGCAAAGCCATGTATAGGGGTCTGCAATTTCAAACGTTGTTTAATGATGTTTGCAGAAATGATTTGCAAACGTTTTTTCAATTTTCAAATAAGGCTTTGGGGTTGTTAATCGCGCTTTTTGAGTTTGTAAATCACCTTCTTTTCTTCTTTGTCCTTTTCGAGTCGGCAATTGTTACCGTCATTATCAAAAAGCTCTGAGTCGTTCTCAATAATTACCTTGAGTCGTTCTTCAATTGTGCGGGCTGATGCTTTAAACTCGGCACATAGAAGCTCCAAAAGTTCAGGCCTCGGCATGGTAGTACCATCGCCTAACTGCAACTCAATAAAGTCAATTAAATCTTCATTACTGGCTTTGTGTTTTCTATTATTTATTACCTGAGAAACGTCACTTGCATCAGCTAAAACCAAACCCCGCTCAGTATCGCAATATTTCACATGAAACGGATCATGTTTTTTGGTGCTTCTACATTTCAAGTATTTAACCTTTATCAGTTCAGTTGGCTCATTGCTTGAGTTCTTTTCAAAACCAACTTGTATCACCGTGCTGGCTTTATTCATTAACTCAGTACCAAAATGCCCCCTTGCTTTATTGCTGTTTGGGTTCTCATGTATTAGGCATAAGAAAACAACATTGTGCTCATTAATTGCAACGTTCATCAAATCAATTAACTGCATACTGTCGCTTGTACGGTTAAAGTCTTCAATGCAGTCAGTTGACACATCAAGTACAATAAATAAAGGTGTGCTTCTGTCCTTTCTTAATTGCTCTAAGTATTCATTTAAAGCTAAGAAACGCTCCTTTCGGTTTATCTCTAATAAGCTGATAAAATCAAAATTCGTGGGGTTGTCTTCTCTATTATAGCCCGCTTTAATTTGAATTGATTGTAAAGCAAAAGGTAATTGTTCGGACAAATTGCGCTCAGTATCTACATAAACAACCGTGTGCGAAATTTCAAAGTTGTTGCGCTTATAGCCTAACAAATGATTTTCGCAACCATGTGTTTTAATCATTGCCGAACAAATAGTTTCAGCAATACGGCTTTTATGAACGCCCGCTTGCCCTTGTATTACATTAATGGTGTGCGGAAATATTACGGGGTTTGCGTTCTGAGTTAAAATTGGGCTTGAAAACTTAATCTCTTTGGCTTTAAGCTCTTTTAATTTCTCATGTGTTGCCTGTATCTTTTTTAGGTTCAAAGAACCACCGCTCGCCATATTTTCGGCATGACTGTTTAAGTCATCAAAATTTGGGTTAATGCTTGCCATGACTAAAACAGTTTTAATTGTGGTGTAAACGGTGCTTTGTCGGGGTCTGTGGTCAAATACACGGCTACAAAACCTGTCTTTTGGCAAATAGCCTTTTTAACCTCCCACAATAGGTTTAATTTCTCTAACTCGCGCTTGTATCTGCAAAGGTTCTTTTGTGGTATTTGCAAGGCATCAGCAACCATTGAGTTCGTTGCAATATGTTTTCTTAAATACTCCCTATAAAGCTTCAATTGAGTAACTTGCAACTGTCTTTGCAAAGGGGTTTGGTTTGTGTCTTTGCTCTCCATACTAAGCCCCTTTTATTTGTTCAACATCAGCAATTGAAACTCGGCTTGCACTTCGCAACCAAACGTCAATCTCACTTTTTAGAAATGTCAACTTTTTGCCACGCTTATGGTAGGGTATTTCACCGCGAGAAACTAAACCGTAAAAGGTCTGTTTTGCTCTCTTTTCGGGGTCGTATTGTACTAATTCATCAAGGGTAAACCACCTATCGGGCTGAGGTGCTTTTGTGGTTTCTGTGACGGTCTTTTGTAGGTTGTCAAGCCTATTTAAAATCTCTGTTACCGCTTGGGGTAAGGTTTCAAATGTAATTTGCATTTATCAGCATTTTTATTGTTGCTGACAAATGTTCAAGGGGTATTTAGGGCAAAAAAGGGGTGTATTAGGGTGTTTTGGGTTAGCCCTTTAAAAGTTTGTTGTTTCTATTGAATACTTAGCGAATTTTTCAAACCTTGTATCATTTAAAAACGGTATCAAGTCAATACAAAACTTATGGTATTCAGTTGTCACCTTTTTTGAATTGTTCATGGCTTCAAATAGTTGCCCTAAATTATAGCATATTGCCTTTTTATTCGGTTTAGCGAAAACAACTTTTGAAACAGGCTTTTTGCCTTCAATGAAATATGCTTCAAGGCCATTTTTCAAATTAGTCAATTCAAAATCCACAATTCTATTTATTGGGTATTGGTCAATACCTTTAAATAACCGTTCAAAATGTTGCTCAAATTTGATTTCAAGCTCGCTTTTTTCAGGCTCTACATTTTCAACCTTTTTAGGTTCAATGCTGATTTCATAAGCTTCAAAAATCTCTTTATTTTCATGGTTGAATTTTTCGGCACTTGCACAAAGCCCCGAATAAAACCCGTATTCGTGCGGGGCCGAATCATTCCAACTGGTCGGCGGCATGGTCTCGACAAACTTGATACGCACAATCGATTTGATCGATTTGAACCCGTATTTCCAAGGCACCATCAGACGAAGCGGTGCGCCGTTTTGGTTGGGCAAGACCTCGCCGTACATA
>JBMYOR010000486.1:0-3075 GCA_049599535.1 Bacteroidia bacterium
ATTTTAGGGGGAAGAGTAAAAACTCTTCATCCAAAAGTGTTTGGCGGTATCTTATCTAGAAGAGATAACGAAAACGATAAAAAAGAAATGAAAGAGTTTACCATTCCTGAATTGGATTTGGTAATTGTAGATCTTTATCCTTTTGAAGATACCCTTTCTTCAGGAGCCAGTCATCAAGAAATTATTGAAAAAATTGATATTGGTGGGATTTCATTGATTAGAGCAGCTGCAAAAAATTATGCAGATGTGGCGGTAATTTCGAGCAAAGCAGATTATGGTCAACTACAAGGCATTTTAGAGCGCGGTAACTATACCACCTTAAATGAGAGAAAAAATTTAAGTGCGAACGCCTTTAAAGTAAGTGCACAGTACGATACCTTAATAAATATGTACATGCAGGGTGGCAGTATTGCTGCACTCAGATATGGAGAAAACCCACACCAAAACGCCACTTTTCATGGTGATTTAGACGCAATTTTTGATAAAGTGCATGGTAAAGCTTTATCATACAATAACTTACTTGATGTAGATGCCACGCTTAACTACTTAAAAGAGTTTGATGAGCAATGTGTAGCAATTATTAAACACAACAATGCTTGTGGACTTGCGCTTGACAACCACTTACCAACAGCTTGGAAAAAAGCGTTGGCAGGCGATCCTGTATCAGCATTTGGAGGTATAATAGGTATTAATAGAAAAGTTGATGAAGAAACGGCCGAGCTAATAAACGATTTGTTTTTTGAAGTAATAATGGCGCCAGAATATGAGCCTAAAGCACTTGAAATATTAAAAACAAAAAAGAATAGAGTAATACTAATATTAAAAGAATTTGAACCACAAGCCATTGAAGAGAGAACCCTTTTAAACGGTAAGTTGGTTCAAGATAAAGATTTGGTTACTGAAAACGAGAGCAGCTTAACTTTAGTAACTCAAAGAGCCGCTAATGCCAATCAGGTTGAAGATTTAATTTTTGCAAATAAAATCGTTAAAAACTCAAAGTCAAATACCATAGTATTAGCTAAAGATAAACAGCTATTAGGATTAGGCTGCGGAATGACTTCGAGAGTAGATGCATTGAGACACGCTATTAATAAATCAAAAGAATTTAAGCTTGAACTCAAAGGGGCAGTAATGTCTTCAGATGCATTTTTTCCTTTTGCCGACTGTGTAGAAATAGCAGATGCAGAAGGTATTGAAGCGATTATTCATCCAGGAGGTTCAATTAGAGATAAGGATTCAGTTGAATACTGCAACGCACATAATATGGCTATGGTGACTACTGGAAATAGACACTTTAAACACTAATTAGAGATTTAGATAAATGGGAATGTTTAATTTTTTCACTCAAGAATTGGCAATAGACCTTGGTACTGCCAATACCTTGATTGTTTATAAAGATGAAGTGGTGGTAGATGAGCCATCAATTGTAGCAAAAAATCGTTCTACCAATGAGATTTTAGCTATCGGAAATCAGGCCATGCAAATGCATGGAAAAACACATGAGGATATAAAAACTGTAAGGCCTCTTAAAGATGGAGTAATTGCCGATTTTGAAGCAGCAGAGCAAATGTTGCGCGGAATGATGGGGCTTATTGATAAGAAGAAATTTTTTACGCCTTACTTACGTACCGTAATTTGTATCCCATCAGGCATTACTGAAGTTGAAAAAAGAGCAGTTAGGGATAGTGCAGAAAAAGCAGGTTCAAAAGAAGTGTATTTAATTCATGAGCCCATGGCAGCGGCCATAGGAATTGGTATTGATGTAGAAGAGCCTGTAGGTAATATGATTATTGATATAGGTGGCGGAACTACTGAAATTGCAGTAATTGCGTTGGCAGGTATTGTATGTGATCAATCTATACGAATTGCAGGAGATGAATTTACCAATGACATACTAGAATATATGCGCAGGGAGCACAATATTTTAATTGGTGAGCGCTCAGCTGAGCAAATAAAAATTCAAGTAGGCTCTGCAAGCAACGATTTAGAAGTGCCACCTGAACCGTATGCCGTTAATGGTAGAGATTTAATGACAGGTATTCCAAAGCAAATCAGCGTAACTTACGATGAGATTGCTGGAGCTTTAGATAAATCAATTTCTAAAATAGAAGAGTCAATTTTAAAAGCACTTGAAATTACACCGCCCGAGCTGGCATCAGATATTTACCAAAAAGGGTTGTTTTTAACCGGAGGTGGTGCACTTATCAGAGGGCTTGATAAAAGAATATCGAAAAAAACAAAGCTACCCGTTTATGTAGCTGAAGATCCGCTTAAAGCAGTGGTAAGAGGTACCGCAATTGCACTTAAAAATTATCAGAAATTTAAGTTTTTAATGACTTGATAGCTTAAATGCGCAATTTATTTGTCCTTTTACTTCGTTATCATGCCTTAATACTATTTATAGTACTTGAAGTTATAAGTTTATCATTTGTTTTTTCAAATAACTCTTTTCAACGAGCCAAGTTGTTAGATGCTTCTCAGCAAACTGTTGGTGCGGTTGAAAATTCAATTTTTGAAGTAAATAAATTCTTTAATTTAGGTAGTGTTAATGATAGCCTTTCTGCCGAATTGGCTAAGTATGTGGTTAACGATTTAGATAAAGGTAATACCGCTAAAAATAAAACTGTAAAAGTAGTAAGCAGTAGGCCTAATAATTATCAACTAATTCCGGCCAAAGTAATTGCTAACACTACCCATTTGCGCAATAACTTTATTACGCTAGATGCGGGCTCTTATGATGGAGTAGAAAAAAATATGGCGGTAATAAGCCACAAAGGAATAATTGGAATCATTAAAGGCGTATCATCAAATTTTGCGAGCGGGCTTTCAGTTTTGCACTCAGATTTTGCATTGGGTGCTAGAATTAAAGACCTAAACGAAAATGGTACTTTGGTATGGGATGGAGACGATAGATCCTATGCCTTGCTCAAAGATATTCCGGGTCATGTAGAAATTAAAAAAGGCCAACAAGTTGAAGTGAATGCATACTCTTTTATTTTTCCTGAATCAACACCTATTGGCGTAGTTGAATCATTTAGTTTGGTTACCGGAAAAGCTTTTTTCGAAATCAAGGTA
>JBMYOR010000487.1:0-3060 GCA_049599535.1 Bacteroidia bacterium
TTATTGAGCTTTTCAATCAACTCATCGCGCTGCTTTTTGCCAATAGGTAGCTCTTCTTGCATTTCGTTTAAACAAACAGTACTCGACTTGATTTCAGCCAAATGGTCAAGGTTTATAATTACACTCCTGTGGCTTCTAAAAAAGCTTGGGCCAAGTTTGTTTATGTAGTCGTTTAAACTGCCGCGAACCACATGCTTTTTATCATCTGATGTAAAAATTTCAATGTAAATATGGTCGCTCTTTAGGTATAAGATATTGTTAAAGTCGAGCCTAATAAATGCCTTATTGTTTTTAATAAACAACGCATTTTTAATAATAAGTCGCTCTTGGTCAAGCACCTTTTCTCGTTGCTTTGAGTAATTGTAAAGTGCAAGCTCTATTGAGGTGTAAAGCTCCTTTTTGTTGAAAGGTTTAACCAAAAAGGCAAGGGGTTCTACTTTCTTGGCTTCTTCGAGCGTAAGCTTATCAGAGTTTGAGGTGAGAAAAATAAATGGAAATTTAAAAACCTGATTGATTTCGGCAGCCAAGTCAACGCCACTTTTTCTGCCGCTAAGTTGTATGTCTAATATGGCAATGTCGGGATGTTCTTCTTCAATGGCTTCAATGGCTTCATCAAAACCTGTTACTGGAGGGATTACATCATAGCCATAATCTTCTAGTGTGTCTGCAATATTGTCGGCAATAATTACTTCGTCTTCTACTATTAACACTTTAACCTTACTCATATAGGGCACTAATGTCGGAATTTTGGATTAATTGATGCTAGGAAGTTGTGTTGGTGTTATGGAGATATGAAATTCTGATGTGAGCCATGCAAAAAGGAGTTATAAAGCCTTTAATTTATGAGCTTACGCATTTCAGTATCTTTAAAATAAATGGCAAAAGCGGCGCCTTCTTCCTTTAATATTTCGGCTTTGCCCTTGAGCTGCTGCGAGAGCCTGTTTACTAATTTAAGGCCAAGGCTTTTGGTGAGTTTAAGGTCAAAATCATGAGCAATGCCCTTCCCGTTATCTTTTACCACCATTTTGTATGAATCATCTAGTTTCTCAAAATATATCTTTAGCGATTTATGGTTTTCGTCAATGGCATATTTAAATGCGTTGGTAATGAGCTCATTTAGAATTAAACCCAAGGGCACGGCAGTGTCAACATCAAAAGCAAAGTTTTCAGCGTTAATATCGGCATCAACTTCTTTATCGTACATGGCGGCAATTTCACTTACCAAGGCTCGGGTGTATTCGTCAAATGAGATTAAAAGATCTTCGTTTTGATAGAGCCTTTGGTGTATGAGCGCCATTGATTTTACGCGGTTTTGCCCTTCTTGGGCTAAGGCTTTAGCTTTGGCGTCTTCAATGCCCCGGCTTTGTAATTCTAATAAACTAGATACTACTTGGAAGTTGTTTTTTACCCTGTGGTGAATTTCTTTGATCAGAAGCCCTTTTTCATAATCGGTTTTTTCTAATGCCGCTCGTTGAATTTCAAGCTTTTTGGCTTGCCTGCGTTGATTAAAGAGTGCAATACTTATAATAATTGAAAGCAGCATTATTGATGCTGTTACTATAACAAAGCGCTCGTTTTTGGCTTGCTCTTCTTTTATTTGTTGGTTTTTGTTGTATCGGACTTTATCGGCTTCAATGGCCGCTAAGTCAGCGCTCATTTGTTGGCTATATTGCAGTTGCGTTTGGTCTAGTGCATCGTGCATATAATTTGTGGCTTCAACGGCATAGCCCCTTGTTGCCAATGCATGAGCGGCATAGGTGTAAAAAACTCGCTTTTCATTGGGTAAAGCACTTTCTAGTAAAATTGAATCGTACTTGGCAATTAAATCAGGTAGGTTTTTACGTTTTTCTTTTGCTAATAGGTTGCTCAGATAAGGATGGTCTTTAGGTGCTTTAGAAATAAACTGAAATTTAAAAGGAATAGCATCAACCCTTAGGGAAGGGTATTTGTCAAATTCATTTAAAATTGAATCGGCCGTATTAAGGTTGGTATTGGTCATTAAAATAGCTGAAAGCCATAATTCAATTACCGAATAGTGCGAATTGTCTGTGAATTCTAGGTTGTTGAGATAGGGTAAGTTCTCTTTAACTGATTTAAAGAAATCATCCCAATTGTCATTATTTGCGTAAGCAATGAGCAAATAATAATAAGCATCGTTTATTAATGCCGTATCATTGAGATTTAGTGCAATAGAAATGGCTTTTTCAGCTTCAAAAATAGCCGTGTCTTTTACCTGCTTTGCCGATGCCATTCTTGCTTTATAAATGTAAGACTGACACATAGAGTAGGCCTTAACCCAAGTGTTTTCAGTTTTTTCTGACAAAGCAATGAGCATTTTTATAATGCTGTCTTGCTTTTTAACCTTAAAGTCGTGATTAAAACTATTGGCTTGAAACTCTAAATAATTAACGTAATACTCGCTGTTTATATAATCTTTTTCGTTGGTGTTTTGGCCTAGATACGTGTAAAAATTGAAGGTATTTTCATTTAATTTTAAAATTGGGTCGGTAAACCGCAAATACTGCATTACATCTTTGTAGGTATAGTCTTGTTTTAAAATGTTTTGAAAGCTCCTAGCCACTTTAGGATAAATCTTAAAAGGCAGGTCAGGTATTTTGTGATTAAAATCTTTGTTGTAAATGAGCATGGCAAAAGAATCTAAAATTCCCTCTTCATTTAGAATCTGCTGCTCTCTATTTTGGGCTAAAAGGGTTAGCTGAAATCCAATAACTAATAAAATGGTTAAAAGCTTTTTCATTGACTAATTGCTTCGTTTTCTCATTTCAGTATCTTTAAAATATATGGCAAAGGCGGCTCCTTTTTCATTTAGAATTTCGGCTTTTCCTTTAAGTTGTTGCGAGAGTCGGTTTACGAGTTTTAGCCCTAAACTTTTGGTTCGCTTAAGGTCAAAATTAGGGTCAATGCCTTTTCCGTTATCTTTTACCACCATTTTGTACGAATCATCGAGTTTCTCAAATTGTATTTTTAGGGATTTTTTGTTTTCGTTAATGGCATATTTAAAGGCGTTGGTAATGAGCTCATTTAGAATTAAGCCCAAGG
>JBMYOR010000488.1:0-3050 GCA_049599535.1 Bacteroidia bacterium
TTTGATGCCAATAGTATTTTGGTCTGGTTTAAAAGTTGATACCAAAATGTAAACCAGGTTCGCCAATAAAATATTTGGGCCATTTATTATTTACCACTTCAAACTGCTCAGGCATATTTGTTTGATATGGTCTATGTGTAATGGCAATAGACGGCTCAATAAATGCTCTTTTGTTAAAAAGCTTAACATGGTATCCTAGCCTATAGGTGTTGAATATTTGAAATCCCTTATCAAATTTTTCTCCGTTCTCATTTGAAAAAGTTTGAAAAGCATTCATAACATGTATGCCCGTATATAAACCTTTATACCAAAATCTTTGGTAAGCCACGGCAAGGCCACGTTCTCTAATAAATCCTGGGAAATTCTCGCCGGGAGCTTCAAAAAACTTTCCATAAGGAATTCCCAAAGGCCAAGCATATTTCCATGTTTTAAGTTCAATAGATACTACGTCTTTGGCAGATAATCTATAGCCCAGGTTTAATTGTACAAAATCAGGCTTGTTGGTAGGTGCCAAATTGCCAATCATAAAAAATGTACTTCCTATAAAATATTTGCTTTTGGTGCTATCGTTATCATAGTATTGAGCCTTAGCACTAAATGTAAATAAATAGAGAATGAATAGGTTAAAAATGGTTTTGCTAAACATGGTGATTATTTTTTATTGGTTTGTTCAGCAAAAGTGAAGTTGCTAGGTGCAGCTAAACGTTCACTTAAGTTAATTAAGTAAGCCTAGTTGCTTTTAGTGGTAATTCTACCCCGTAGCCTGCTCAAAGATTGTGGTGTAATGCCCAAATAGCTTGCCAGCTGATGTTGTGGAACCCTTTGAATTAAATCTGGTCTTTTATTCAATAGGTTTTGGTAGCGTTGCTCGGGTGATGATAGTTTGAACTCATTAAAGTCAATTTGTTGCTTAATTAGAAGGTCTTCGGAGAGTAAGCGGCATAGTTTTTCAAACTTTGGAAATTGAGCCATCACTTGCTCTTCCATATCAGATGTAGAAGTTGATATGATTGAATCTTCAACTGCTGCTATGTAAAATTGAGATGCCGTTTGGCTCGCCACTGATGGTGGAGTTAGGCCTTCAAGTTCGGTATAAAAAGCAGTTGTTTTTTCATTTCCATCTACAACATAAAAACAGCGTAAACAGCCTTTTAAAACAAAAAAGCTGTTTTTAGTGTATTCCCCTTCGTGCAATAGTATCTCATTTTTTTTAACACTTTTAAAAATGTTAAGCGCTATAATGGCATCTTTTTCATTAATTGATAAGGGCATATAGTTTTCAATAAAACTAAAAAGAGCTTGATGCATTTGCAGATTGGTTTGATATTAATACGTTGCAAAATAACAGAAATTATAAAGCCACACATTGATTCAAAATGCTTGGTTGTAATCAACAATATTTCTAATGGTTTAGGGTTACCATTTAATGCGTAAAAACATTAAAAGGCGTATGCTACGTCTCTCAATTATATCGGTAATTATGCTGTTGGGCATAATGGTTTTACCTTATGCCACAAGTAACCAAAAGTTAAATATTAGGCGCTTTGTTCATTTAATTACCAAACCCGATTTACCTTATTACGTTGTAAATGATTTTGACCCAGATAAAGAAAACATTGTAGTAAAACCTACAGGTAATTATGATTCGATAAAAGCTGATATTGTAAAAAAGAAAACCGCCTTAGGCATACGGTATAAAAATGCCAACAGCATTGATAAATCAAAAATATTAACTGAAGCCAATTCGCTTTTTACCAATAGTTTGCTTAATCAAATAATACCCCATTGGTACGGCACTAAGTGGGATTATAATGGCTATACCAACGTGCCCAAAAGTGGGCTAATAGCTTGCGGATATTTTGTTTCGACCCCACTAAAACACATGGGTTTTAATTTAAACAGATACAAATTAGCCCAAACATATTCGCTGCAGGCGGTTAAAGTTTTACAAGGTTCAGATGTAATAAATCTAACGGGTAAAGGGCAAGATTCTTTAGTAAATTACCTATTGGCAGGTGATGATGGTTTTTATGCAATTGGTTTAGATCACCACATTGGGTTTGCTTGCAAATGGAAAAACGAAGCTTATTTTATACACAGCAACAATAGATGGCCCGGAACTGTATGTATAGAAAAGGCAAGCGAAACCCTGCACTTAAGATTTAGCAATGCTTTGGTTTTGGCCAAGTTATCGAACAATAATTTTTTTTTAAGAAAATGGATTTTGAACGAAGAGTTTAAAATTTCTAATTAGATCAAAAAAAGAGAAGCCTTCCAATTGGGAGTCGGTTGCCATAGCTTTTTGATGTAGTTTTATTTCTTTCACTTTCTTAGTTCAAAATGATTTAATAGGGTTTTTTATAGCATTTTATTAGTTGTTTGTTTATTGTCTTTATTTCGATGTTTATTGGCAATTGTTTCGCCTTTTGTTTCGCCTTTGTTTCGCCTTTTGTATTTTTGGTAGAGCAAAGACAAAGACATGAGCAAAGACAAAAAGCCAGTTGCAACGGCTAATATTGGAATTGATTTAAGGGCTGATAAACTGAAAAAAGACGGCACTTACCCCGTTGGAATAAGGGTTGTTCATGACAGACGAAATAGGTTTTATTCAATAGGTAGAACCTTGACCCCTGATGCATTTAAGCTCTTTACGGATGGTAGTAAAAAGAAAGAAGTAAAGGAGTTTAAAAAGTTTGCTGATACATTTCTTAAAACGGCAAATGAAGCAATTGAGTCTTTAGGTGATGACTTTACGTTTGAACGTTTTAAGCCAATTTTCAAAGGCGAAGTCAAAGGGTTAAGAAATACTGATGTTTTTACTTACTTCCAAAGCCATATTGACGAAATAAAAGAGCAAGGTCGCTTTGGTACTGCAAGAAATTATCAATGTGGTTTAGACTCACTTAAAACTTTTAGACCAAGAAAAATTGAATTTAAAGAGCTTGATGTAAAGTTTATTGAGAAATATGAAAGGTGGTTTTTGAATAGGGGAAACCACACTACATTGGGTATTTATTTAAGGCCATTAAGAGCGGTTTTAAGAAGGGCGG
>JBMYOR010000489.1:0-3049 GCA_049599535.1 Bacteroidia bacterium
GGAGCTTTCCTTTGTTGGTTGTTTCCCCTACGGGGAACATTTTTTTCTTGCGGTCTGCATTAATAATAAGATAAATCCTTGCTATGAAGCTGTGCACGGACATTCTCATTAGACTTCCCTTGGCCGGGGGCGTGGGGCCAGAAGGAAAATAGAATTCGAATAAGACATAAACTTTGTCAAAGACCAAGCAGACCTACACCGTTTTTTCCCGTGAGGGTAGCTGTTTAGGGATAAACAGCAAAAAACTACATATAACAGCAGCCAATGAAACATAATGAGACATTGAAATGGTTATTTTTGATACGATGCAATCAATTAATAACAACATTTGAAGTCTTCTGAAACATCATTTACGTTTCATGGCTGCGGGCGTTAGCGTGCATATAATCGAGAACTCAGAATCAAACGTATTTAGAAAATAAAAAAAATGGGAATATTTGACAAACTATTCGGTGGGACGAAAAAGCCGAGCTTTTCACCTTCAGACGAACTAATGAACGAAGCAACTTTTTGGAAAATAATAAAAATCACTAAGGACAAATCAAATGATAATTATGAAAAACAACAAAATGAGCTAGCAATTGAACTTAGCAAATTGACTCCTGATGACTTAATATTATTTGGAAACAGATTTAGATATTTCAGAGGACAAGCTAACACTTGGGAGCTTTGGGGTAGCATATACATTATTCATGGTGGCTGCGGAGATGATAGCTTTAACGATTTCAGAGAATGGGTAATTGGTCAAGGAAAAGATTTCTTTTATAAAACAATCAAAAACCCTGAAACTCTTATTGAAGTTGATACAGAAAAAATTGAAAACGTTGAATGGGAAGGTTTAGGCTACGTAGCAGATAGTGTATTTGAAAATAAAACAGGTCAAGACATGCCATATCCATTTCAAGAAAATCACGTCACAACAGGAAAAGAATGGGCCGATAATAATGAAGATTTGAAAACCATGTTCCCAAAGTTATGTGCAAAATATCCTGATAATGTCTGATTAAAAATCAATAACAATCAAGCTAATAAGTTAAACAAAACTCATAAATCAAGAAAATCAATCTAACATTAACTTATAAATTTCTATTACATATGGGCATTTTTAATCTATTTGGTAAACGAAAAAAGTTAGATATAGGCGTTGAATATAAATTCAATGATGATGAAAACAAAGCTGTTTTTACTTGCAATCATGTTTTGGATGAGGGAATTCCAGTTTTGCACGTTTCGCATGATAGTGATGGCGATTGGCAGTTTTTATGTGGTCATAATAATCACAATGTAGAAGACTCTAGAGTTATTTCATTGCTACAAGCAGTAAAACTAGACAAGACATTGAACGACCTTCATGAAATGCCCAAAGGAATTGGTGCTGACAGAACAGAAATCGGAGGGGCTTGGGTTCAAGTTAATATTAGTAATGAGTAAATCCAAAACGACACGCTAACAGCGCCCAAATGAGAAATAGGCAGGTCTGTTGTAATTTTGAAACGAATGAAATTTAATAACCCAATCCCGAGTTCCGAAGTATCTGTCTTGAAAAGCCTACTTCTCATGGCCACGGGGCGTTATGCATAATGGCATGAAGATCCTACTGACAGTCATATCAATTCTTTGTTTTCAATTTTGCTTTTCTCAATTGGGAGATTTTGAAGACCTAGACTACATTGAAAGGAAAGCCTCTAATCATCAGAAAGTTTTTACAACAATAAAAACTACAGGAAAGTATCGCAAAGCCCCTTCCCCTCTTGGAGAAGTAATCGGAACACTTGAATCTTCAACCAAAATTCAACTAGTTGATTTTAAACAAGGCTATTGGGCTATAAAGCATGAAAACCAGTACGGTTATATCTCTGAGATGTACGTGCAAATGACCGAAGATTCTAAAAATTTATTGACTCAAATAAAACTAAATACCCAATTCACGGACAGCCTAGATATTAAGATTTCCAAAGTAGATTCTGAAATGTCCGACCTTGCAAAATGGTATAATGACTCACTCCATAAACTAGAAAAGAAAAAGGGTAAAATAAGTCAGGCCAATAAAGAAAGACAATTTGATGGATTCGAATATCTCTCAGCTGAAAACCAATGGGAATTACTTATTGGTCTAAATAGATGTTTGGTTGGTGGTCAGTATTGCCGAAAAGGAACATGTGGAGGAGATGGTTGTGTAATGACCAAGAATAAAAATTGGGTTTACTTTTTGGAACAACCGAGAAGTTTAACCGTACCCTTCTTAATTGATAAAATATCGGACACTACCAGTACAACAATCCATACTTGTCCCTTTTCTCAAGCTAAATCTGGAGAACTTGCAATTTATAACCTTCAATTCATTTTCGAGAAAAATTGGTACGACCTGAGCAGTGACTATAATCTTTATGCTAAACGTGAGGTAAAATCAGCGTCTGAATCACTTCAAAACGTTTTGTGGGAGATCATTGAAAGTCCTGAGTCCTTGGAAAAAATGCAGAACTTATGGAGGATTGAATATGAGAAAAAGAAGTAATAAGCCACAATGCATAACAGCACCCAAATGAGTAATAGGCCGTATTGTGTAAATTTGAAACGAATGCAACTTAAGAACCCAAACCCGAATTCCGCCGAGTATGCCACGAAAGGCCTACTACTCATGGCTGCGGGGCGTTAGCACATATTACAAATAATTCCGTCACTTTAGAATGATTAACGCTTTAAGAATCTTATTCAGTTTAGCAATTCACTAATTAATCAAGAACTAGAACAATGAAAAGGTATTTAAAGTGGGTAAGTTTTATAATCACTGGCATTTTTCTATTCGGTCAGCTTGTTGTTCACTTAACCGATTTATCCACTGCATATATTGGTAATAGAGTATTTCTATTGGTGGGGAGTCTTTTACTAATTATACCTTTTTTCTATTTTCAATACTTCATTTGGTCTATTAAAAACACACCCAAATGGCTACATAAACTGATACGAATAGTAGAAGCAATTGCTTTTCTTGGCATATTACTAATTACGATGTGGAGCATTGCTGTTCCTGGAAAAATTACCGGTTATA
>JBMYOR010000490.1:0-3048 GCA_049599535.1 Bacteroidia bacterium
CGGATAGTTTCCATGAGTTTTTGCCATCGAGAAAAGCTAAGTATGGCGTTCCATCTGAAGCTACTGCAATTTTAGGTTCAATCATGAATGTGTCTATATGTGCCTCGCCAACAAGCTCCCATTGGTTGTTTACGTGGCGCATTACAGTTGCTGTATTATAGCCATTATTGTTGGTGAATACTACATAAGGAATATTAGAATTTGCGGCAAAGGCCATTTTGTAATTACCAATTTGTCCTTCACTAAACCCTAAAGAACCCACAGCACTCCATACACTGCTATCGGTATTTACTTGGTACCAATTGTAGTTGATTCCTGTTTGTTGCTTGTGGCTAAGCTCTACCGAATCGCCGGGGCACATGTAGGCAAAATCGCCTTCTTCAATAGTGGCAATTACGGCATCGGGCTCGGTAATTACAATCGTGTCTTTTGCGGTGTTTGAATTGGCATCGGTTACGGTAACAATGTAAGTACCTGCTGCCAAATTGGTAATGGTATCGTTGGTTGCGCTATTGCTCCAAGCATAGGTGTAAGGCGCAGTACCACCACAAACTTTTACCCATGCGCTTGAGAAAGCATCGCCATTGCACAGGTTGTTTTGGTAGGCGGTTATGGTTATGGTAACATCGCTTGGTTCAGAAACCACAATGGTATCGGTAGCCGTGCAGCCATTTGCGTTTTGAGCCGTAAGAATATAGGTTCCTGCATCTTTTACATAAGTTGAATTGGCAGTTGTACTTGTACCAGCACCAATTAATTTTAGCATTGATAATTTACGCGGCGATGTGTTAAAATCACCAAAACCCATAAAAAGCTCGCCATTTGAAGTTTGATGCATCATTGGGGCAATGATTCTTGCTGGTGTTGTGCCTTTTGAACCAATAAGGTTCCATGTGCCATTTACCAATTCGTAAAGTGTTCCTTTGCTTGATACATTCGGGTCGGCAAACATCATGTACAATGAGTTGCTGTTTGAGAACATCATATCAAAACTTCCGTTGAAATAATCAATTGAAGAAACATCTAGCGTGTCCCACTTAGATTGGTTGTAATCGTAGCTGAGCAAAATGCCTTGAAGGCTTGAACCTTTTAGACCCGATAGGGCATAATAAACCTTTCCATTTTTGTCAACTTCAAGATCATAACTATAGGTTTTATACGGTGCCACATGGTTGTTTCCTAATGTAATCCACTTGGTGCCGTTATAACTTTTTACAATAGACTTATTGTTGTTTGTTTTGTCAACAAATGAGCAGTAAATAGAATCACCTGCTAAAACTAGGTTTAAACCTAAAACTTCGTTTTTAGTAATTGGCGTGCTATTAATGGTTGACCAACTACTGTTTTTATAGGTGTAAATATTGGTAAACCTGCTTGTTAAAAGTGCATTGTAAAAAGCCACATAAATCTCATCGCTGTCTGATATTTTAAGGTTGATGTAATTCGCACTATAATTGGCTATTGCCGCATTGCCAATGGTGTTCCAGTTGGTACTGTCAAAAGCAACTACTGTGGGGTAGTTGTTGTTGCTGCCATCTGCAAAGGCTACGTAAGGTACACCTTGGCTATTAATCTCAAGACTTACATGCGAAACGGAGCTTGATGTAAAACCTTTTGAGCCTACAAGTACCCATTGGCTGCCATCGAATTTTTTTACAGTAAGCTTGCTGCTCACCGAGCCGTCGCCATAAGCCACATATGGCGTTCCATCGTTAGCAAAGGCAAAATCAAAATAAGAGTAAGTATCGTCAGAAATTCCTGCGCCGCCTACATAGGTAAATGCTTCGGTTGCGGCTTTTTGCCAGGTGTAATTAATACCACTTTGTGCGTTGGTGGTAAGTTCTACCGAATCGCCAGGGCATAAATAAGCGTTGGCGCCTTGATTTATGGTAGCTGTAACCAAATCAGGTTCGGCAATAACTATAGTGTCTCTTAGCGTATCATTATTGGCGGTTATTACCCTAAGGGTATATGTGCCTTTTTGTAAGTTTTTAATGGTGTCGGTAGTGGCATTATTGCTCCATAACACATTATATGAAGAAGCACCTGAAATTGTAAGCGATGCGCTACCGTTATTATCTCCGTAACAAGTAATATCCGTTTTTGAAGTGGTAAGAGTGGCCATGTCAGGGACGATAGTGACCTGAATGGTTCCTGAGTCAACTATAAAAGAACCACAACCGTAATCTGACTCAGTAGGAAAATAAGGCGACATAGAAATTGCCAAATTACCGGTAAAATTGGCCTTGTAGGTAATGGCTGGCAATAGACCAAACGAGTCGTTATTGTACGCTACGATGGGCCCTTTAATGCCTGATGCAGCGGTTCCAGTATCGCGGTATAAGGTCATTTGCGGATCGAAGTTGATGGTGTTGTATCCGGGATGGGAAGATTTCACCCCTGTTTTATAGGGTCTGTCATAAAAACCATAGGTAACCGTGTCAACCTTAGTGTTTTGAGTAGTAATGAAATAGGTTACGCCTGAATCAACTTTTACAATAAAATAATCACCACCTAACCAGTTGGAATCACTTACGGCAGTATTGCCAATCCCACTAGGGGTTAGATCCCACTCCGAGAAACTCCTAAAACGGTTGCTGGTTGCACATGGGCTCAATGGCGGTGGGGTGCCGGCATACCATTGAAATTCATTTGGGTTAAATGTTCCTAGAGCTAAATCTAAAATTCCATCGCCATTTACATCTCCAAAATCGAAAGCCGGGAAGCCTCCAAAATCAATAGTGTCAAGTGATGTGTAGGTGGAGTCTTGTTTTAAAGACGAACCAAAATCAGGATTCGATGCTGTTCCTACATTCACCAAAACTTTAATAAAGCCTCCATCATTCATGACCCATACATCTAAATCGCCATCTTGATCTAAATCAGCGAACCTTGGTGTGGGATATAGCAAATCTGTAAATGACCATTTGGTACTGTGAAATGGATTTTTATTCCAAGTTGCTTGGCTTGATTGGTTCATGTCAAACCAATGCCGCTTGAAACTGGGGTTGGTTTTAGTGCCAATATTCTCAAAATAACTGCAAGAAT
>JBMYOR010000491.1:0-220 GCA_049599535.1 Bacteroidia bacterium
GAGCAGAGACAGCCTTGGGCAATGGCAAAAGTCAGAACCTATACCATACACTAATTGCTCTCAATTTGCAAGATGGGATAATTTCGTTTTAGAAAACGATGATTCACTTGCTTTTTACCATGAAGCGCAACGGCCAATTGGATACTCAAAATTCACAACAGTTTTATATCATCAAACATTTGTTGGAAATGATACTTCATACACTCCCTACGACACCATA
>JBMYOR010000491.1:230-3026 GCA_049599535.1 Bacteroidia bacterium
TTTCAAAATTTAAGGGCTTTAAGTTTTGTTGGTAAAATTGATAAGGAATCAGAGTTTATAGTTAATAACCCTAATACTTCTAAATATAAAGCTGCTACAAGGTTTGGCTACAATTTAATTAAAACATGGAGTAACAATACAGTTTGCGATGAACCGAAATTTGATACTATTTATAGTTGTATTGGTTTCAGAAGGTCTGCTGAATTCAAAGTTGAAGGAGATTCTGTAATCCTAAATAACACTTCTTTTGAAGGATACCATGATAGTGTTTTGCTAAAAGTAAAAAATGAAAAAAATGAGTTGGTCGATTCTGTTTGGGTTTCAAAAATCGATTATTATGTTAAAACACTCTCAAATGGTACATATACTGCATTCATAAACTCTAATAGCCCGTGTGATACTATTGAAACCATAAAATTTGAAATTACAACAAGCTCCTTGGCTAATTTAATGAGCTTTAAAATTGATATTTTCCCTAACCCAGTTACTAGCCATGCTACAGTACTGTTTAATTACAGTAAAGGAAACTACAGCATTTTAGATTTAACCGGCCGGAAAGTTTCAAAAGGTGTTTTAACTAAAGGCAGTAATGAAATAAAGCTAACGCATATTCCTAAAGGCGTTTACATAATTGAAATTAGCCAAAATCAAAGTGTTTATAGGACCCGTTTGGTAAAAGAGTAGCTATTTAGGGCACTAGCTTTTCAGTAGTCCAAAGGCCATTCTGTTTAGTGAATAAGTATCGCGAATGGCCATTTTTATTGAGTTTTAGCACATCTATTTTACTAGGTTCAATACGTAAAAGACTAAAATTAATTTCATTAGTATAGGCTATATCGCCTTCAATTTTACTACCAGGCTTTAAGGCTGAGCTATAATCTCTTGTGCTATTGCTGCTTTTTACCTTGTGTAAATGTTCCTTAAAAAGGTCACTATCGTTTTCAACTACTTTAGCAATGGCATTCATTCTTATTTGCAACTGCTTTTTAGCATGGTAAAAAAGCACAGTTACATTAGGGTTTAAGCTAATCTCTTCTACCTTATTGGCTCTTGAATCGGTATAAATTAATAGATTCAGCTGAGCATCGCAGTGCCTTTTAACCACCGTTCGTACTTGTGGAAAATCAGGGCCATGTGTGGCCAGGCTAAGCAATTTAAAAGGATGCTTTTTATCTACATTGCTTTTAAGCAGTTCTTCTTTTGCTAAATCCAATAAACTCATTACATACAAACAGTCTAAGTCGTAATTGGTTTACATCAACCGGTTCGTTTTAGCCCACCTGAAAGTACATTTACAATAAGCAATTGCTGTAGCAAAAAACGCTCTTTTTCTTGAGCGGTTACATTATTCATGGCCCTCCATTTTTTCAAATTTTCAATCTGAATTTTATGTAATAGCTGCAAAGCATTGTGCCTAATTTCATTGTCAGCCATTCTGGTAATACGCCTTTGCTCAGCAGGCGTACCCATGGCTTCTGCAATGCGGTCTAAACTATTCTCATAGTCATCCAAAATCAGCTGCATAAGCTCTTCTTTAGTTTTAGTACTTTTTACCAATGCCCCAAAATGTTTCATAATACCAACATCGGCATTTAGCAAGTTCGATTCAATTTGAATAAAGCTATATTTTAAAAATGGCCATTCTTTAGCTAACTCTTTTAGTTGATCAAACTCTTTAGAGTGCTCTTTTTTAAACTGCCCAAACGCCTGACCCGAACCAAACCAACCCGTAATATTAAAGCGAGCTTGACTCCAGCTAAATACCCACGGAATCGCCCTAAGATCATCAATAGTACGCTGCCCCGTTCTTCGGGCTGGTCTTGAACCAATTCTACTTTTCTCTAATATATCAATTGGGGTAGCTCGCGCATAAAAGTCCATAAACTTAGGATGATCTAATAGTTTTCGGTAATTGGCTTTTGCAAGGGTTACAAGATTTTCCATTATTTCATAGCGTCCGTCATTTGGCTTAGGTGCTTTTTCAATTAAGCTTTGCCTTGCTGTTCCCGCTATAAACATCTCTAAGTTATAGGTGGCTGTAAGTCTGTTGGCAAACTGATTGGCTATTGTTTCGCCCTGAACAGTCATTTTAATATTACCGCTCATTGCGCCTGATGGCATACTATCTAAAAATCTATGGATTTTTCCACCACCACGACTAATAGTTCCTCCTCTGCCATGGAAAAAGCACATTTTAATTCCAAACTTATCGCCAACTTCAGTTAACCGCTCCTCGGCTTTGTATATATTCCATCGGCTTGTGAGTATCCCGCCATCTTTATTGCTATCGCTATACCCAAGCATTACTTCTTGCACAAAATCATCAACCAAGTCTCGCTGTTTTGCAACAACCGGATGGCTTAGATAAGCTGTTAATATCTCAGGACCCGCCATTAGGTCATCAACCGTTTCGAGCAAAGGCACCACAGGTAAATTAGCGTTTGATAAGCCAACTTCTCTTAAAAGCAAGTAAACCAAAAGCAAATCGCTTAAACTTCGGGTCATGCTTACAATTACAGATCCTATGCCATCGGGTCCGTAATTGTCAATGTAGTTTTTTACCACTTTTAAATAACCTAGTACGTTATCGGCTTCTTTGCCACATAAAGTACCATGTACCAAAAATGGTCTGTTGCTTTTTAATTCTCCATTAATAAACTCAAGTCGCTTTTGTTCGTTCCAGCTAGCATAATCATAATCAGGTGCTCCTGAAGCTTTTAATATTTGGCTTATGGCATTTTCGTGGTACGTGCTATTGTTTCTAATATCAAGTTTGGCTAAATGAAATCCAAAGCT
>JBMYOR010000492.1:0-3022 GCA_049599535.1 Bacteroidia bacterium
GAAAGATTAGAACCCATATCCCCAACATTGGGGTTAGCCCCTATAAATTCACCAAGTTCACAACTCTTTAATACGGTTTCAATCTTCTCAATATCTATTTTACCTTCAGTATTAAAAGCTACGTTGTTATAAACATTACTATCAAGCATTAAACATGTTTCGCCAATGTAGCCGAATTTTTTTTGCCACGATTGGTTAAGGTATACATCAAACAAGGTGTTATTAACAAAAAAACTACCACTATGCGGTTTCAGCAAGCCCAGTAGCACTTTGGTAAAGCTTGATTTACCTGAGCCTGATGGCCCCATAATTCCAATTATTTCGCCTGCTTTTATTTCAAAATTTAAGCCATGTAATATTTTTTTATTGTCAAAACTTAAGCTTATGCTATTAAGTGAGATTTGCTGCAATTTTTCATTAATACATTGATTATTCAATGCTTTTGTTGGTTCTAGGTTTTTTAAAATACTCGCCCTTGATTTAGATGAATTGCTAAGGGCTATTGAGCTCTCGACCATACGGGCAAGTGCCGGTAATACCTTGTATCCAAAAAGGCCCAGCAATCCAAAATCGATTATAAAGTCAGAAGCATACCCCGAATTTGTTCTCCATAAATGCAATAAATATATTGAAATAACAACTACTACTGCAAGTAACTCTAGCAGCCTTTTCGGAAAAAGGTTAAGCTTAGTTTGAGCGGTTTTTAATGCGGTAAGTTTTTTTACTGAGCTTAGGTATTTACTTATAAATTGTTCTGTAGAACCATATACTCTCATTTCAATATAGCCAGTAAATAAATCAAAGAGATTTCGAGAGTTTTTAGGCACTTGTTTTATTTTGGCTTCACCCACTTTTTTTGCTTTTACCTTTAGTTTTTTGTTAATAATAAAAGTTAAGGGTAATGATAATGTGAGCAGTAAAGCACTAAACATAAAACTTGTGTAGGCGGCCAATGCTGAGAAAAACAAGAGCAGTGAAGCATCACTAATCAGTTGCCAGGTAGATTTCAGTACCTGCATTCCGAACTCGTAAGACATTCCCCCAGATTTTTGAGCAAAGCCAAATGTTTTTTCTCCTTTTAAAAACCAATAGCCACGGGCATAAAAACCCCTTACAATTTTATCATTTAAGGTGTAAATCACCTTTTCGATAAACCTAATTCCTGCACTTTCAATTTGATATGAAATTATGTTTTTAATAATGAAAAACAACAGTAGTGCTATTAAAAGCAGTATTGTAAATTCATTTTGATTGAAATTAAAGGTTGAAAAGCTGTTTATTTTTTCTAAGTATTTATCTAGTGCATTGGCCTTGAGCAAAACCGTTAAGGTTGAAAAAAGCATGGCTAGGCCCAACATTTCTAAAAATGTATTAGATACTTTTAGTATCGAGATTTTTATAAAACTACTGTAATACCCTTTGCCGCAGCGCTTCAGTATATTTATTAATACTTTACTTTTATGCAAATTCATTGATAAGTGCCAAAATTAATTTGTTTAGCCCCATTTTTGACTAGTTGGATAATAATACACCACAAATACAGATTATAGCCCCGGCTTATGTGCAAAGCAGGCATTTTGAGTTTGCCTGTAAGTATATAATGCAGAGTAGGTTGGGTATAGCCAATTATGTTGTTTGCTATAAAAATGATATAGATGCCTACTCAATTGAGTTCAATGCTAAACCGCTATACCGCTTTCCGGCATGTGATTTTTTCAAGCAAATTAAAAAATACCTTAAAGCTGAGCTAACACCCGTTTGCAAAGGAACTGATAAAAGTTGGGTCCCTTTTTTTTGCGAAACCAACGGAGTATTCAATATAAATTTTGATCTTTTTGCAGCTGTTTTTTATTTAATAGCTCGTATTGATGAGCTTTTGCCAAATGCACAAAAAGATAAGCATGGGCGATTTTTAACACAATCATGCATTCAATATAAGTTTAACGCCCATAGAGTACCCGTAATTGATTATTGGATTTTAGATGTGCGAAATTGTTTTGAAACAAGAAGTATAGAAACCACAAAAGAACATTTTGAATGGTGGAATACCATAGATATTGATCAAGCAAGAGCTGCTGTAGGTAAACCAATAATTAAAAGAGTAGCCAATTTGTTGCGAAAGCTAGGTCAATTAAAGTTTGGAGAGTTTAAGTTATTATTTGATACATTTTATGGCAAATCCGACCCTTTTGATGTTTTGGCTAATATGCACTCTACTAAAAGTAGAGATATCGTTTTTTACTTAGTAGCAGGTAATTCGCCGTATGATTTTGGTAGCCTTAGAAACAATGATGTAATTGAGTCTGACATAAAAAAGTGTAAACAGCGTTTTGAGGTAGGATTGCACCCATCGTACAATTCATATGATCAACTAAGCTTAATAAATCACGAAAAAGAAATTATAGGCAAGTATCAAGGGGTTGATGTAGCGTTTTCGAGGCAGCACTACCTGCGTTACAATTGGCCAAATACACCGCATGCGCTTCAAAAGGCAGGCTTAACCCATGATTTTACAATGGGCTTGGCCAATGATATTGGGTTTAGGGCAGGTACATCAAGGCCGTTTGCTTTTTACAATGTACTCCATTCTAAAGAGTATTCTCTGTTAATTGTGCCTTTTGCGGTAATGGATGTAACATTAAAAAATTACCTTCAAGTTGGTATTGAAGAGTCAAAGCAGTTAATTGACGAATTAATAGAGCATGCACAAAACACCAATGGCTTATTTACCAGTTTATGGCATAATGAGTCAATGAGTCAGATTGATGGCTGGAAAGGTTGGCATACCGTTTATAACCACATTAAAAATAAACTAACCGAGTAGTGAGCATAAAGGCATTTAGTAGCAACCAAATTGATATTGAAAAATGGGATGATTTAGTACATGCTAGCGATAATATGTCGGTTTGTGCTGAATATTGGTATATAGATTTAATATGTAATAAAAACTGGTGGGCATTTATTAATGAAGATAAAATGGGCAACTATGTTTCGGCAATGCCAGTTTTTTTATCAAAAAAAA
>JBMYOR010000493.1:0-3021 GCA_049599535.1 Bacteroidia bacterium
CAAAGTATTCTTTCAATATTACCTGTCCTAAGGTATGTTCATTTCTTAATTGAAAGCCAATATCGCGGTCTAGCGTAAAGTATTTATTTAGCAAGCTACGGTCTACCAATTGCATGTTTTGAGAAGAAATTACTCGCTCTCTGTTGCTTGGTAATTTCGTTTGCCCAAACCATAGACTCAATGAGTTGCTAAGCTTGTACTTTAGTACCGCATCTAAAATCATATTAGCCTGATTACCTGATTCTGGTATCTCACTAGAGAAATCTCTGTTACTTAAGCCATACTCAAGTTTAAATTTTAGTCTATCGGTGGCTTTTCCTGAAAGCTTAAGTCGCGATCGTCTTATTAGTGTGTTGGTTTCAATACTGCCAAAATCGTTCGTTGGAAAATCAGCAGTGAAGAGTGTTTGAAACCTCATTTGCAGCTTTATTTCAAAATCTCCTTCATTTGATTTGAAATTGATTCCCTTACCAAATACAAAATCAGAATTTATTTGACTGTAGCTCTCAGCAGCTAAAAACATTAATACTAGAGCAAAAAGACATCTTGCTTTGATTGACCCTTTCATTACTTAATTGTTAAAAAAATGTTACGTTTCTATTAAGTTGCAAAGTGACGCTAAAGCATTTGACTCCAATATTATCAAATTGTTAAGAATGTGGGGTATTGCTTTTCAACTAGTTCAATTTCAGCTGTTTTATTTGTGGATTGTATTTCGAAAAATCAATAAAGTAGTTAAGCTTTGTTGTAAGTATACATTTGCACTGATTTAAGTAATTAAAATGAAGTTTTCAAAAAAGTTTTTTTTGGCTTTAGTGGCGTTTTTCTTTGTAACAGCCGCCATCGCAGATTCGTCTTCATCAGCATCTGGAGAATCGATTTACACCATAGGCGATTTTCTTAAACTCTTAGGTTCACTTGGTTTATTCCTTTTTGGAATGAAGTATATGAGCGAGGGGATTCAGAAAGCTGCTGGATCAAAACTCCGTCAAGTTTTAAGAACTTTAACTTCAAATAGACTTTTTGCTGTTGCAACTGGCTTTTTAGTAACCACAATTGTTCAATCTTCATCAGCCACTACTGTAATGGTAGTAAGCTTTACCAATGCCGGACTTTTTACTTTAACGGAATCTATTGGTGTAATTATGGGAGCAAACATTGGAACAACCGTAACCGGTTGGATTGTTGCCATGTTTGGTCTTAAGGTATCTGTAGCCAAATTGGCCTTGCCAATTATGGGGATAACCTTTCCTTTTATGTTTTTTGGTAACGATAAAGTTAAAAACTGGGCTGAGTTCATTATCGGTTTTGCTTTGCTGTTTTTTGGCCTAGGGCTTCTAAAAGAATCTGTGCCTGATATAAAAAGTAATCCTGAAATTCTAGAATTCATTCAAGGTTGGTCTGATTTAGGTTTCGGTTCTTTAATCATTTTTATAGGCGTAGGTACAATCCTTACCATTGTTGTACAGTCATCGTCGGCGTCAATGGCATTAACAATTGTTTTGCTAAGCAAAGGGTGGATAGACTTCCCGACGGCGGCAGCTATGGTGTTAGGAGAAAACATAGGAACAACAATTACTGCTCAACTTGCCAGTTTAATGGCCAACCTTAATGCGAGACGAGCGGCTATGGCTCACACCTTATTTAATATGGCAGGGGTATTATGGATGTTAATATTATTCCGGCCTTTTTTGTCCTTTTCAAATTGGATTGTTACCAAAAGTTTAGGCGCATATTGCAATGTATTTAACTTGGGTTGCGGAATAACCCCCGGTCAAGTTGATTTACTGAATTCATCAGCAGCTACGAGTGATTTGGCGCCTATTGGTTTAGCCGTTTTTCATACTTCATTTAACATAATTAATACACTATTACTTGTTTGGTTTGTTCCTCAATTTGTTAAAGCTGTTACTTATTTATTGGGTAAGGGCGGTGAGAGTATTGAAGCATTAAAGTTTTTGGATTATGGTATGATGGCAACACCAGAACTAGCCGTTGTAGAAGCTCAAAACGAGCTTAGTGAATTTGGAAAGTTAACCAGAAAAATGTACTCTACAAACCTTGCAATTTTGTTTAAAGACAATGCCAAAAAAGTTAAGAAAGGGATAAAGAAAATTACGAAATATGAAGATGAATGCGACGAAAAAGAAAGGGAAATAGCAAGATACTTGGCAGCACTTTCGGTGCATAATTTAAGTAAAAGCACGGCAGCTAAAGTTAGACTAACTTGGTCAGTAATAAATGATCTTGAACGCATTGGCGATTTGAATGAGAAAATAATGTACCACCTTGCGCAAAGGGAAGAGCAAATTGACATAAAAGATGAAAGCCTTGAAAGTTTGAGAGCAATGACTGTTAAGGTGGATAAAGCCTACGATATGTTACTTGAGGTTTTAAATAAAGAAGTAGAGACGAGTTTTACTCATGAAGAGATAAGCCAGTTAGAATCTGAAATAAACGACATAAGAGATAGTTTGAAGAATTCGTTCTTTATTGAAATAGAAAACTCAACAATTTCGTTTCAAACCGGACTTGCTTTAGTTGAAATTGTCTCGAACCTAGAAAAGATTGCTGATCATATCTATTCAATCAATTCAGAGATGCTTAAATTGAAAAACTAATATTAATAAGCATTTGGCGTGCAATAAGCTCAATTTATAAACTCCAATCAATTTGAGATAAGTTATTGCGATTTAAAAATTGATTGCATTTTTTAAAGTGATTTGAGCCTAAAAATCCCCGGTGTGCCGCAAGGGGAGAAGGATGTGACGTAAGCAATATGTAATGATTATGTTTATTAATTAGTTTTTGCTTGCTTTGTGCAAATTTTCCCCAAAGCATAAAAACTACATTTCGTTTATTTTTCGATATAAAGTTTAATAAGCTTTTTGTTAAATTTTCGTATTCTTTAAATCTATGAGAAAGCGGCTCATTTTTTCTAACTGTAAGATAAACATTCCATAACAAAACTCCTTGATTCGACCATCTAGATAAGTCGCCATTATCAATTTCATATTTATA
>JBMYOR010000494.1:0-3013 GCA_049599535.1 Bacteroidia bacterium
GAGCTAAATGACTTAGAAGACACGCACGTAACCAAACTTGATGTGCTGGATTTAGATTCTATTGAAAATGCCATTAAAGAAGGAATTGAAACGTTCGGTAAAATTGATGTGGTTCTCAATAATGCCGGTTATGGTTTAATGGGAACATTTGAATCCGCAAAGCGCGAAAGTATCATCCGCCAATTTGGTGTAAATGTGCAAGGGCTTTTTGATGTAACCCAGTTGGCATTGCCACATTTTAGACAAAACAAGGATGGCATGTTCATCAATATATCTTCAATTGGTGGTAAAATGACCTTTCCGTTAATGCCTTTGTATCATTCTACAAAATGGGCCGTTGAAGGTTTTAGCGAATCATTAAGGTGGGAAATGGCACAAATAGGCGTAAAAGTAAAATTGGTTGAGCCAGGAGGCGTGGCTACTGATTTTGGTGGTCGCTCTATGGATATGCAGCACAACCCTGAATTAACAGAATACAATGAGTTTGTTGGTGCATTTACTGAAGCTATGAAAGCCTCAATGGATCCTGCCAACATGAGCAAACCCGAACAAATTGCCGAAGTGATTTATACGGCCGCAACTGATGGGAAAGACACGCTGCGGTATAGAGCGGGGGCCGATGCTATGCAACTTTTAGAAGCTCGTTCAAAAATGACAGATGAAGACTTTTTTGCCATGCAAAAGCAACAATTCGGGCTTTAAATTTTTAATTACAATACGGGATAAGTGCCGGGCTTATCCCTTTTAACAATAATGATATGGAGATTTTCGAAATAAATTCAATTAGTCAAGCGCACCAAGCTATGGGGTTACCTGCGCCAAAACATCCTTTGGTTACGGTTGTGCAAACCAAAGGCTTTGATGCCCAGCGTGACATGAATGGCGTTCGCATAATAAATAATCTATATCAGATTACTTTGAAGCAACTCGGTTGTGGAAACTTGTTTTACGGCAAAAACTCTTATGACTATGAGGAAGGTACTTTGGTTTTTACAGCGCCAGGTCAGTTAACCATGTTTGAAGGCGAAATGCCATCTGAAAATGAGAGCAATGAAGGTTGGGTGCTCGCTTTTCATCCTGATTTAATTAGAAAATCAACTCTTTTAGATAAAATTGACAATTATAACTTTTTCAATTATGATGTAAACGAAGCCCTGCACCTTTCTGAAGAAGAGCGAGCTACCATAGAAGACCTTTTAGATAAAATAATAAAAGAGTACAGCCAAAATTTAGACAAGCACAGTCAAAACTTGATTGTATCAAATATTGAGCTCATACTTGATTATTGCACCCGATTTTACGATCGTCAATTTTATACGCGCACTAACTTGAATACTGATGTAGTCTCAAAGTTTGAAAAGCGCTTAAAAGCATATTATCAAACAGAATTAGTAAACGAAAAAGGAATACCTAATGTGCAATACTTGGCCAATGAATTAAACTTTTCTTCCAATTATTTGAGCGATTTGCTAAAGAAAGAAACTGGAAAAACAGCTCAGGAACATATTCACCTTTTTGTAATAGGAAAGGCCAAAAACACCTTGCTTAATTCAGAACACTCAATTAGTGAAATTGCATATTCTTTAGGTTTTGAATACCCACAACATTTTAGTAACCTGTTTAAGTCTAAAACCGGCTATAGTCCAAGTTCTTACAGGCAACTCAATTAATGGAGAGAAAGGATTAGGGTGAAACCTTTTGGCGCCACTTTACAAAAAATGAAAAGAAATAAGGCGACTGGAAATCCTTTATTGATTCAAATAAAACGGTGCTTAAAATACCAGTGTTATACATAAAATCTTGGCCAATAATAACAATAGGCTATAATTTAACTTAATACAAAGCCAAGCAATCGACAAGCAGAAGCTATATGATTCTAATTTTCATCATTGTGCATTTTTTCGCGCATTAAGTTGAGCTCCTGCCGCAACTCTTCATTTCTAGGTTCGGCCATCACGCGCTTAAATTGCTTGGCATATTCAGGATTATTTCGGTATCTAAAATCAACCAAAGTATTTATTGGTGTTAAGAAAACGAGCAATCCAAATCCACCAATAATTATTGCCTTTTTTGTGGAGTCTTTAAAAACACCATCATTATTATTACGGTTTTTGATCAGGGTAGCGCCTGTACCAATACTCATTAAAATAAGGCCAATTAGTAAGGTAGAGCTGTAGTTAGGCCAAAACATTAGCTTAAAAAGTATGCCTATAAAAAGAGCAGCCAAACCCCAGCCCAAAAGCATTTGGCTCATGTTTTGGCCTGAATTTGAATGATCTTCTTTTTTACTAAATAGAAGATTCAAGCCTAGGTTTCTGTGCCTAACATGGGTTGCAGCATAGTAAAATGATGTAGCGCTCAACGAAATAATAAGAATGACCGAGCTGAAGGGAAAGTGAAAAAACCAGCTAAAAATACCTACGACAATTAATGGTAAGAGTATAGCTTCAGTTTTTTTCATGGGCTTTTCGTTTTTATGATTAATATTTTCAATTGGTTAGCAAATGTCGTTTGAAATTAATTACGATTATCAAATGCTTTAAAGGCTGCTCAAAAATGAAATGCTGCGGATAAAAAAGTTTTTCTTGCTCATGCTTTTTTCAACCCCAATGTCACCACGGTTTCCCATTTATTCCGCAATACACAAATTAGTACAAACCATTAAAAAATGAGACTGCAATTACTTGGTTTAATACTGTACTAAACTCAAGGCTTTCACTTTATTTGGCAGTTTAACCCCTAGGTTGGTTTGTTCTACAACCTTATGTCGTAAAGTGAATAATTATAGTTTAAATGATGAGATATTGTTATCCCACAAACTTGGGCTCACATATTTACCTTTATACTTGTAATAAACTGCTGTAGCCAATAAAATGAATCATGAACACATTTGGTAAAATATTGATCATTATGTTTTTCACGTCTTGCCAAACCGCGACTAAGGACGGTAATCCCAATGATAAAGATTCAGTAACTACTATTGACTACAAAAAAATACAAACTCCCAAAACAT
>JBMYOR010000495.1:0-3011 GCA_049599535.1 Bacteroidia bacterium
TTTTAAAACCAGCATTGTTTTTAACATTTATGCTTGCCGGATTAACTACCTGGGCGCAACCACCCATGGGCGAAAGAGCGCCCAGAGACTTTGACAGATCTGAAGCCAAGGCTTTAAAAGTAGGAATTTACACTAGAGTTTTAGAACTTAATACAAAAGAAGCTGAAGCATTTTGGCCCGTTTTTAATGAGTTTGAAGAAAAAATGCAAACCATTAAAAATGAAGAAAGAGAAATCAGAAAAAACGTAGAAAGTAGATTTAGTGAGTTAAAGGATTCAGAAATTGAAAAGAATATTGACCGCATGATGGCACTTAAAACCGAAGAGAATGAGCTTGTGATTGCGTACTATGAAAAGTATAAAAAAATACTGCCTATGAAAAAAGTAGCCTTAATTCATAGAGCCGAAATGACATACAAACGAGCATTATTAAACAAAATGCGCGAAGGCAGATCAGCCGGCAACCGAGACGACAGAGAAAGCAACAGAAAGAGATAAGTCGATATCAAATTTTTTATTGAATGCCCTTACAAAATTGTTTGTAAGGGCATTTTTGTTTAATGTTGAAATGGAATCTAAATTTTAAAATGAAGAGTATTCCTTCTCAAAAAGCACTTTTTTTTAGTAGGCTAGCCCAAACCAATCCATTTCCATTGGCACTTGATGTAGCCAGAGCCGAGGGTGTTTACATTTACGACACTCAAGGGAAAAAGTATTTAGATCTAATTTCAGGTATTAGTGTGAGCACACTTGGGCATAATCATCCAAAAGTAAAAGAAGCCATACACATGCAGGTTGATGATCACTTACACCTTATGGTTTATGGCGAGTTTGTACAAAGCAAGCAAGTTGAATATGCCGATTACCTGGCACAAAAACTTCCTGATGGTTTAGATTGCGTTTATTTTACAAACTCAGGTGCTGAGGCAACTGAAGGTGCAATGAAATTAGCGAAGCGATTAACTTCAAGACCTAAAGTAGTATCATTTGTTAATTCATATCACGGCAGCTCTCACGGCGCTTTGAGTATTGCGGGTGGCGAATGGCTCAAAGAAGCTTACCGACCGCTTTTACCTAATTGCGTGCAAATTGAATACGGCAGCGAGTCTGGTTTTTTTGAAATTGATGAAAATACTGCTTGTGTGGTAGTGGAGCCGCTTCAAGCAGAAGGTGGTACAGTTGTACCTCCTGATTCATTCCTTAAAAATCTGAGAAAGCGTTGCGATGAAGTAGGGGCAATGCTAATTTTTGACGAAATTCAAACTGGATTTGGAAGGCTAGGAGAGTGGTTTGGCGCCATTAAATATGGAGTTACGCCTGACATTATGTTGCTTGGTAAAGCCCTAGGTGGTGGAATGCCTTTGGGTGCATTTGTTTCTTCAAAAGAAAACATGGCGGCTTTTCAAGATAACCCAGTTTTAGGGCATATCACAACTTTTGGTGGTCATCCGGTGTGCTGTGCAGCAGGCTTGGCTATGGCTCAGCAAATTGAAGAAAACGAATTAATTAGGCGCGTTCCAGAAATTGAAGCTCGATTTAAAGAAGGTGTAAAAGCCAAAGTGAATGGAGCCGGTTTATTAATGTCGGTAGAGTTGGGAAGTTTCGATAAGGTGGAGAAAATGGTAAAGCATTGCATTGCCCATGGAGTAATTACAGATTGGTTTTTATTTAATGAAGTTTCAATTCGTGTTTCGCCGCCAATGATAATTAGCAATGAGGAGTTAGATTTTGCTATAGATGTAATAAACAATGCGCTTGATGAAATTTAGGCGGTTTCTACGTTTGCTTTTCATTATGTCCGCTATTTGTATTGGCTTAAAAGCAAAGGCGAACCAGGAGCAAGGCCTAAGTCATCCACTTTTTCAGGAAGATAAGATCAATTCGATTGAATTCTGGTTTCAAGATGATAGCCTTTGGGATAAAATGGCCAGCGAATACCGACGAAAAACCAAAAACTACTTTAAAGTAAAATGCACAGTAAACGGCGAAGAGTTTGGTACCACTGGAATTCGAATTAAAGGCAAACATTCATATTCATTTGCATGGACCGATAAGAAGCCATTAAAGGTAAAGATCAACGAATTTGAAGATCAGAATTATAAAGGCATAACGAAATTCAATTTGGCCAATGCCTTTGAAGATCCATCCTTTCAGCGCGATGTGCAGAGTCTTAAAATATTGCGTCAGATGGGCGTTCCAGCTCCATTGGCATCTTATGCAAGAGTTTATATAAATGGCAAATACTTTGGTTTGTACATTTTGATTGAGCAGCTTGACGATGAGTTTTTGGAACGTTGTTTTAATGAAAGTGCGGGTCCATTATTTGAGAGCGAAGGGTTTTGCCCAGGTGACGGCATGTATTTGTCGCTTGAGCTTAAAGAGAATAAAAAGAACTACAATAGAAAAGAACTCATAGATTTCATTCGATTTTTAGGAGATACAAGTGATGCTCAATTTTTTTCCGATCTCGAATCTAGAATTAATGTTGAGTCCTTTATAAAAGCCTGTGCAGTAGATGTTTATTTAAAAAACCTTGACAGTTATGCATGGGGACGCTGCCACAACTTTTACTTGTATTTCGATACATCTGGCAAAGCGCATTGGATTGCCTGGGATTACAATCTATCTTTTGGCTACGAATCAATTTATGAAAGGTTTTACCCAATTGGCTTGGATAGAAATATGGTTTTAAGAAGAATTCTTGAACAAGAAAAGTATTTAAAGCAATATTGGGCGGCAATTGAAGAAGTTTCAAAACTCACTTCAAATCGAAAATTTAGAAAAAATGTAAAGCAAACAAGTAAACTGATTAAAAGCTCGGTTGTTGCTGACCCGAATAAATTCTATAGTTTAGACACTTTCAATATATCCTTAAAAACAACAATTTTTGGGGGTTTGTCAACCAAAATTCCCGGAATTCTGGAATTCACCAAGGCACATCGAAAGCTTTGGAACGAATACAAAAAGGAAGAAGGGATAATTCTAGATTAGAGTGCAATAAAAAAGGGTTAA
>JBMYOR010000496.1:0-3001 GCA_049599535.1 Bacteroidia bacterium
ACTATTTGGCAGATAAAGAATTGCCGGCATGGTATAAAAAGCTTGATAAATCAATGATCTCTGAAATAGAAACTTGCCAAGCATTTTTAAACAATAGTAAATCTCAATTATACGATAAGGATGAAATTAAAGCCAATATTGAAATTGATGGTGCCTACGCCGATGCTATTAAGGCTTTTAAGGCATTAAACTTTGAGCAAGCTGTGGCCATTACTGCTGAATCTATACCACACTGTACCAACGATTTTTCAAAAGCAGCCACATATAACAATCTTGGTTATTTTAGGCAGTTTACGGGTCAGTTTGAAAAAAGCCTTTTAGATTTTGAAAAGGCTCTTGAAATTAACCCGCAACAACCTTTTGTAAATGATAACATGGCTTTTTCGCTTATTGCGCTCAATAGGCTGCTTGAAGCCAAAAAACACTTAGATGTTTCGGAACAATTAGAAAACTATGATGATGGATATTTGCACCGTAATTTGGCTTGCTATTATTGGAAAATTGGCCAAATAACAAAGGCCAAACAAAACTTTGAACTCGCTCTTGATTTTGAAGCTTTTGACTTAATACATCAGTTATATGCTAAGTTTTTAAAAGCAAATGGCGATATTGAACAAGCTGATATGCATTTACAATTGGCCAAAGAAAATGGCGAAGTAATGGCCGAGAAAGTACTGGATGTTTTTTAGATGTTATAAGAGATTACGGCTTTTGTGATTAGCCTAGTTAATTGCCATGCAAACTCTTGTATTTTGAATATTTTACTTGGCAGGGTGATGTTTGATTGAATTCTTAAAATGTTGCATTCACTTAAAAATTTAGCATTTTTTCAAATTCGCCTAGCTACCCAATTCCAAATAATTTAAGCGCTCAATGCACTTTGATTGATAGTATCAATAATCTTAACTACTCTACCTAGTTGCGATACATCTTCGAATACTCCACTTATGCCTTGGTCGTTAAGGTCAGTAAATGGTGGCTGAAAAAGTTGCTGCTTGTCTATTGTTCCGTTCTTAATTAGGTAAGACATTAACCTGTTCAAGAAAGTCATTTGGTCTGCTCTTAAATTACCTGTTTGCAAGAAATCTGAGAATGCTGCCTTTACTGAAGTTTCTTCTAAGCCAGTAATGCTTCTTACAAAAGCACCAAGTGGCTTATCTCCAAAGTTTTTGATAAACTCTTCTTTGGTGCCAGCTACACTTTCAGTAAACAATATCTTCTCTAGCTCATCAAGCTCTGCCTGTGTAATGGCTACATTATTACAAAGTTTATGAATGGTTAGGTGATGCTTGTTTTTTCTAATGTAGCTCTCTACTCTATCCTTATAAGATTGAAGTGAAACATAAGTTTCTGTAGCATCTTCTCTTACGGTAATTGAATCAAGGTCTATTTCATCCTGAAAATGGGTATAGACAGGCTCTTGCTTAAACTTGTCTAAATACTTAATAAGCTCTCTTAATGATGCCCTTATATGGTCAAGCTTTTTAATATCAATACCTTCCCAATATTCGTCAGTTTGTAATGCTCTTATTAGTTGTTTGTGGGCTGCTACTTCAGGTATATTGTCTTTTTTCTCTAAAGAGTATGCCGTTCTAAAAACTTGCATTCTTTGTTTATCTGTGCTACCACCTGTAAGTAGTTGTATTTGGTATGACAATATGAGTACATCAAACCTTCGGGCTAGTTCATCATCTTTAGTAGCAGGTTGTAGGAATGATAGGTGCTCATTTATCTCTTGTACATCAGCTTTTGATAAGTTAGTCCACCTTTTGGCACTGCTATACTCTTTTACGTACCTAAGCTTTTTTCTAACTATAAATCGAGTCTCATCAAGCCCTTTAATAATGCTATGAAGTTCATTTATGTAGGCTTGGCGTATTTCAACTTCTCCTTCTGTTTTTTCAGCTTTTTGGGCAATAAGTTGTGCTACCATTAGCTTACCTTCAAATATTTGCTGCAATAGTGGTCTTACATACTTAACTGTAGCCCCATCAGGAAACTCATCGAAGAACTCAAAGTTTTGACAGTAGTCAAATATTAAGAAATGCGTTTTATGCTCTCCTGGAGCAAATAAATCAGGACATAATCTTGTGCCGCGTCCTATCATTTGCCAAAACTTAGCAGAGCTTTTTACCAATTTAAAAAACACCAAGTTTACTACCCTTGGGGCATCAACCCCTGTATCCATCATATCTACTGATACTGCAATCTGTGGGTCATTTTCTACAAAATGGTCAGTAAACTTTTCAAGTAAATCTTGTGCCTTAGTCTCGTAATTATCAATTACACGCAAAAACTTTCCTGCATACTCAGGGTAGTTTTTATTGAACCTTTCTTCTATAAAAACTGCATGTTGATGGCTCTTGGCAAATATTATAGTTTTACCCAACTTATCACCACCTTTTACTTTGATTCCATTGCTCATTAAGTGGTCTAATACCTTGTCAACTGTATCAGTATTAAACAACCACTTGTTTAGTGCAGAGCTACTAATGGTATCAGGAGCTTCTTCATTTGTAGGGTCACCAAACTTCTCTTCGTATTCTTCTTTTTCTCTATCAGAAAGCTCATGGTATTTTATGCCTTCTCTCTGAAATTTTAAAGGAACACTTATTGACTTTGGCGGAACTAAATAACCATGTTCTACTGCTGTATTTAGCTCATAAGCAAAGGTTGGGTTATCATCTTCAATATCAAATAAGCCATAGGTATTTCTATCAATATCTTTTTTAGGTGTTGCTGTAAGCCCTATGAGTAAGGCATCAAAATAATCGAATATGGCTTTGTATTTCTGATATACTGACCTGTGGGCTTCATCTATGATGATGAAATCAAAATGGCCTACTCCATAAAAACGTGCATCATCCTTTTTTACCTTATCTATTTTGTTTAAGATGGTAGGATAAGTAGAGAACACAAGCCTTGTGGTATTGTCTTCTTTCTCCTTGGTAAGGTCAATACTTGTAAGCTCTGGTAAGTGCTCTTTAAAAGAGTTTTTGGC
>JBMYOR010000497.1:0-2997 GCA_049599535.1 Bacteroidia bacterium
ACCTACCGCCCTTCTCATGCTGATTTTGTTTACCAAGAGAAATACGGAATTCGCGATTATCGCGGTGGCGGAAGATCATCGGCTAGAGAAACTGCAGTTAGAGTTGCGGCAGGCGCTATTGCCAAGCTTATTCTTAAAAAGCATGGCGTTCAAATACAAGCTTATGTTAGCCAAGTTGGACCTATCAAGCTTGAAAATGCTGCTATTGATTACAACGAAATAGAGCAAAACCTGGTGCGATGCGCCAATGCACAAGTTGCCGACCAAATGATTGCTGAAATAGAAAAAGCCAGAAAAGATGGCGATAGCCTTGGTGGTGTAGTTACCTGTCATGTAAACAATTGTCCTGTGGGTTTGGGCGAGCCACTTTTTGACAAATTGGATGCAGAACTCGCAAAAGCCATGCTGAGCATTCCGGCTGTGAAGGGCTTTGAAATTGGTTCCGGATTTAAAGCCGCTGAAATGCGTGGCTCTGAACATAACGATGCTTTTGAATCTAAAAACGGATCCATAAATACCAAAAGCAACAATTCAGGCGGAATACAAGGCGGCATTAGCAACGGTGAGCAAATTCATTTTAATGTGGCTTTTAAACCCGTAGCCACCATCGCCAAAAAGCAAGAAACCATCAACGAAAAAGGCGAAAACGTTGAATTACAAGCCAAGGGTCGCCACGATCCTTGCGTGGTTCCAAGAGCAGTGCCCATTGTTGAAGCCATGGCCGCCTTGGTGCTTTGTGATCATTTGCTTAGGCAGAAGTTGAATAGGTAACCAAAATCTCTTAATAATCAACTCGATTCTTATCGAGTTGAAACTATGCCATAATTGTGCATATTAGACACTCGTTTAGAAACGAGCGTGAATGAAATGTACAATCGAGCCTATGAGCTATAACCCTACAATTTATAGCTCATATTTCGATACATTCGTGAGCTATATAAATAAATTTATAGCTCAACATGTGGAACTGGCAACATAAAAATTGGCCAAATTTTGAATTTGACGCCACAGCATTTCAGCATTATGAAAAGGAGTTTCTCCTAAATGCTGGAAAGCTTTTTGGTAGCCTATTGCATGTTGAAGAAAATGAACTCGAACAACTCAAAGTAGATTTATTAAGCAACGAAGCCTACAAAACTTCAGAAATTGAAGGAGAAATACTCAACCGTGATTCGCTTCAGTCATCAATCAAAAAGCAATTTGGATTCAAGTCAGAAGTTAATAAATCTACCCCTGCTGAAAATGGCATGGCCGAATTGATGGTAGATGCTTATCAAAGTTTTGATAAACCACTAACTCATGAGCAGCCATTTGAATGGCACAAAATGCTTTGCAATGGACGTCGTGATTTAATTAACATTGGAGCATATAGAACTCATCAGGAGCCAATGCAAATTGTTTCGGGAAAGTTGGATAGAAATATTGTTCATTTTGAAGCACCGCCATCAAAAAAAGTAGGCGAAGAAATGGATAAGTTTATTGATTGGTTTAATGATTCAGAGTCGAGTTTCAGCAATACTTTTCCCCTTTTAAGATCAGGAATTGCCCATATCTATTTTGAAAGCATCCACCCTTTTGAAGATGGTAATGGAAGAATTGGAAGGGCTATTTCCGTAAAAGCACTTTCACAAAGCTTGGGTAAACCAACACTCATTGCTATATCTCAAATTATTGAGCAAGAAAGAATGAAGTACTACCACACATTACAAGTAAACAGCGTTGAAATGGAGATAAATGGTTGGTTAGAGTTCTTTTGCCAAACAGTGCTCAATGCTCAAGAATACACCCAACGTTCAATTGATTTCTTGATTCAGAAGGCCAAATGCTACAATAAATATTCTCAAAAACTCAATGAGCGTCAGAAAAAGGTTGTCGATAGAATTTTCAAAGAAGGCTTTGAAGGTTTCAAGGGCGGTTTAAGTGCCGAAAATTATGTTTCAATCACTAAAACATCTGCTTCTACCGCAACTCGCGATTTGCAAAAGCTCATTGAATTAGGTGTATTTTATAAAAAGGGAAATCTAAAAGGAACTAGGTATAATTTGAATCTCTAGAATAGACCTGCCACTTCTCTACTGGCAAAAAGGTTTCAAAATGGGTTATTCAGCAGGTATTTCGCTCCAAAAGAAGTGGCGGGTCTTATGGTTTTTCGGGAATCGAGTGGAAATTCTGCTAGAATTGAGCGTATAAGCTAACTAGCGATATCTTTTGAATAACTCTCCACCTTCTTTTCTTTTTCGCCTTATCAGCCTTTTATGCACTTAGCCGAGACGGAAATAAGCGGTTCTGCAATAAATTTTCATTCAGATTTCGTTTGCATACACAACATCATAGTGAAGTTGTTTGCAATGGCTTGTTATTCAACAATATTTACAACCCGCCTTTTATTCATTTAGAAGCAAGAGCAGCAACCAAAATTTAAATGCTGATTAACTAAATAAAACAGAAATCCAGAGACCTGAATTGGCACAAAGCGAGTTTTTGTTTGCTTACCTAAAAATAATGAGTTGCTTTTGTTTCTCCCCTTTTTTTAAATCGCATTTCTCTAATACAAAAAATGAACTACTTATTAAAACCGCTAAATATCATAATTGCAAAGCCTTTGCTTTTGTAACCAAATAATCCGTTAATCATAGCGAAATTTGAAATGGCCTATTTCATTGTAGACATAGAAATTGGTATAATTAAGTAAAGATAAAAATCGCGAGAAATGAAACTTGATGATTTAGGATATAGCCAAGAATTAGCAGATTACCGAAAAGAGAATAAGCTAGATTGTTTTGGAGTAGGTAGAGTAATCTCAGAACACAAAGAGAGATACATTGTAAAAACCGTTGAAAATGAATATGATGCAGAGGTTATTGGGAATTTAAGATTTACGGCGCAAAAAAGGTCACAGTTTCCTGCTGTTGGAGATTGGGTTGCTGTTTCTAATTACGATGAAGACAAGGTTCTTATTCACTCCATTTTTCCAAGAAAAACAATAGTTGAAAGACA
>JBMYOR010000498.1:0-2996 GCA_049599535.1 Bacteroidia bacterium
CCGATGCCATTGATTGCTTTTGGCACTAATTAAGGCATTTAGTTAGCTACAACATTCAAATTAAAAACCATGATACACGGCACCCACAATGCTGAGCACGACCCAAGAAACGAGCATGTGCTCGTATACATTAATAATGAATTATTGCCCCGTAACCAAGCCAAAATATCTGTTTTTGATAGCGGGTATTTGGTAGGCGATGGCGTTTGGGAAGGCATACGACTACACAAGGGCAAACTTGTGTTTGCCAACGATCATTTTAATAGACTATGGGCTGCGGCTAAAACTACGGGCATAGTTCTTCCTTTTTCAAAGCAACAACTTATTGAAAAAGTAGATAAAACTTTGGCGGCCAATAAAATGCACGATAATGTGCACATTAGGATAATGATTACACGCGGCATAAAAAAAACACCTTCGCAAGATCCTAGGCTAACTATATCGGGTCCTAATTTGGTAATCATAGCCGAACACAAAAAAGCGGCAGAATCTTCGAAAAGTAAAGGCATTAAACTTTTTACAAGTACAATTAGAAGGGGATCGCCAGATTACCTAGACCCCAAGCTAAACTGCCATAGTAAATTACACGAAGTACAAGCACTTATACAAGCCATTGAAGCAGGTGCCGATGAAGCCCTAATGCTTGATATTAATGGATTTGTAAGCACGTGCAATGCCACTAACTTTTTTATGATAAAAAATAACGAAGTATATACCAGCACAGGCCAGTATTGTATGAATGGAATTACAAGGCAAAAAGTAATTGAAGTTTGCCAGGCAAATGCTATAAAATGCCATCAACAAAATTTTTCGCTTTATGACACCTACAATGCCGATGAAGCCTTTGTAACTGGCACTTTTGGTGGCCTTACACCAGTGAGCCATATTGATGGCAAAACCATTGGAGAAGGCTCAAATTTGGTAACTCAACAGCTACAAAGCCTTTATCAAAACTTAATTCAAAAAGCTATTAATGGTTAAACGTTTGTTTTTATGGTCGGGCCCCAGAAACATATCAACCACCTTAATGTACTCATTTGCCCAACGCAACGATACACAGGTTTTTGATGAGCCACTTTATGGTTATTATTTAAAAGAAACCAATGCTCACTCGTTTCATCCTGGCGGACTACAAATTATGCAAAGCATGCAATGCAACGGTAAGGCCGTAGTTGAGCAAATGATTTCAGCTACTAACAAACCCGTATTGTTTTATAAGAATATGACACATCACCTTTTAAACCTTGATAAAGGGTTTATGAAAAAAGGAATTAACATTATTCTTACCCGAAACCCTGTAGAAATGCTGCCCTCTTTTCATAAAGTAATACCCAACCCAACTATGGCTGACGTTGGCTACGAATCGCATTTACAACTAATTGAATACTTTAAGCAAAATGAAATAGAATTTTTGGTATTGGATAGTGCTCAAATATTAAGAGACCCTGAAACGGAGCTTACCAAACTCTGCAATATGGCCAATATAAAATTTGACAGTAATATGCTTAAATGGCCAAAAGGCGCAAGATCTGAAGATGGTATATGGGCTAAATATTGGTACAAAAGCGTTCATAATTCAGTTGGTTTTAAAAAATACGTACCAAAACAATCCCCTTTTCCTATTGAGTTAAAGCCATTGCTGAATAAATGCTTGCCCATATATCAAAAATTAATAAATACGCTGAAATTGTATAAATAAAGGAACGTAATTGAATCTGAAAAAATTGGTGCATTGGTGTTTCTACACCCCTTAAATAAAAGTATTTATTTTACGAAATGTAACAATGGAACTCAGGTTTGTATTAGACATTTAAAAGGGTATTGGTAATCTTGTCACAAAACCAAAAAATCCTGTAAAATACACATACAAGTGATTGAAATTCCTTGCTTCTGATCAGGAACGATGGATTTCAGTCCATCGCGGTGTGTGGTAGTAATACCGATAGCCTCTAAGCATTTATTAGTTTCTAAGCAGAAATTTGCTTTTGGCTTTGACAGCCCATACCCTAATTGTAATGAGAATTTTTACCCACTTATATGAATATAAAAATGGGTTCCAACAATAATCTCCCTATTCAAATCCATAAAATAAAATCACACGTAACTGATCTGTAACGAGCAATTGAAACACCAGCATCAAACATTAGTTAAGCATTTTACTCAACTCTAAATTTTGTGGCTTAGCCACCAATACCCTTTTTAAAAAATGGCCATAATGTAATTATACACACAAGTATTGCAAATGAATTAGGTGTTATTTGTAGGTGAAATAATTAAAGTTCCGAAAAATGAAAGTGTGCGTTTACTGCGCTTCAAGTGCCAAAATAAATCCCGTTTACTTTAAAGCCACCCAAAAACTTGCAATTGACCTTGTAAAGCACAATTTTGATGTTGTTTATGGCGGTGGCGCAACAGGATTAATGGGGCAATTGGCCGATACTATTTTGCTCAATGGTGGAAACATAAAAGGTATTATGCCAAAGTTTATGAACGAAGTAGAATGGGCGCACAAAAAAGTAAGTGATTTTGAGTTTACCGAAACCATGCATGAGCGCAAAGCCAAGTTTTTAGAAGGTACTGATGCCTTAATTGCATTGCCCGGTGGTAGTGGCACATTTGAAGAGCTATTTGAAGCCATTACCCTTAAAAGGTTAGGATTATTTACAAAACCTATTGTAATATTAAATACCAATAATTACTATGATCCTATTATGAACATGATGCAAAAATGTGTTGACGAACACTTTATGCGAAGTGAACACCTAAAAATGTGGGACTTTGTAAATGAACCTGAAGAAGTTATTACTGCCATAAAAAATGCACAAAAATGGAGCAGAGAAGCCATAAACATGGCATCGTACCAGCATAAATAATAATTTATAATCTTCATTTAAATCAACAACCAAACCTTAGCATAATAAGAACTAAATGTCAATTCACTTTACTTCAAAAATTAAGGATAACACACTATATGTTACGGCAAAAGGAAATGATCG
>JBMYOR010000499.1:0-2983 GCA_049599535.1 Bacteroidia bacterium
GATCGTCAATTTTGCCTGGAGAAAACAAGGTATTGCCCACGGGCTCCCAAACATCGGAGCCGCCTTCACAAATATTTGACCATACATAGCGTAGGCTTGTATCTTGAGAAGCGATTGTAGCCATAACGGAATCTTTGCCATCTATATAAACCGTATCTCCTTCGGCAATTGAAACCGGAATAGCCGCTGGACGGTTAATAGTTACTGATACAGAATACTGAGTTGATGTAGCATCAGTAACGGTGAAGGTTTGTGTACCACCCATTAGGGCAGAACTTGTAAGGCTAGTATCGCCATTGCTCCATAAGTAGGTGTAAGGTATACCACCTCCACTTACCACGGCAGTTGCAACACCATCAGCTCTATTATAACAATTGGCATCTGAAATTACGGTAACCTGCGCGGTTAGTGGGCTAGCTTTTTTACCTTCTCCTTGCACATTAAATGTAAATGGATTTTCGTCTTTATCGTTTGATGGAATAGTAATAGTGGCAGTATGTACACCAACTGTTGTTGGTCTAAATATTACATCAACAATGGATCTACGACCTTCATCTATTATGTTATACGGTTGGTATTTAATCCTAAAATGGCTTGCCCCAGCCCCAGTAATTCTTACAGGAACTGAATCAGGTAGCGTTAATTCAAAATTGCCATTATTGCCTATGGTAAAGCTTTTTTTAATGTTGGCATAATTGGTGTCAACTGTTCCAAAATCAGTTCCTATTGAATCATGAATTATGGTGCTTCTATGTAATATTGGCTTAGAATCATCATATTTCACATAAATTTCGGCATATAAGTTTACTGAATCAATTTGCCATAAGTCGTTTTTAGTGTAGTCAAAGCCCCTTCGCTCAAATGTTCCTCCAAATACGGTTAACACTCCCGAAGAGTCGTTGTAAAATGAACTTGCTCCTTTTCTTGCTGAAGGCCAAGCTTTATAAGAAGGAATGCCCTTGCTACTGTTTGAGCCAAATGTATTTGACGTATCACCTTGAAGCCATGTCCAATCTGTTCCATCGTATTTCCAAAGGTCAAAAACGGTGGTGCTATTATAATTGTTATTTTCATATTCGCCACCTGCTATGTACACGTTACCTTGGCAATCGGTAAACTGCACGGCCTTTGAGCGGCCGCCTATATCGTTACTCGATTTAGTTACCAATTGCTCACCATATTTTGGTTTCAGGTCCGCGATTGAATCACCATGCATCCATGTCCAATTGCTGCCATCAAACTTCCATAGGTCGTTTAAGTAGCCATACGTATTGTTATAATCAGCACCGTATCCACCAAATAACCAAAAATTGCCTTTGTCGTCTGTCCAAGAGTTGGCAGAGAACCTAGACCCAGGTGTATTATTGGCGTTGGCCGTGCCTTTAATTCCATAGGTACTAGTAGCGGCTGTTTTGTCGCCTTTTATAAAGGTCCAATTGCTGCCATCCCATTTCCACAATTCATTTTTATAAGTATAATTGGAACCTACAATTCCGTAGCCACCAAATACCCAAAAATCTCCATTGGCATCAAGCCAAGAACTAGGTGATTCAGTTGCGCCAATTATATTGCTACTGGCTGCCACTCCTGTGGTACCATGTACTGATTTTGTGTTGATTACATCATTGCCGCTTACCCATGTCCAAACAGAGCCATCCCATTTCCATAAATCATTCAGTCTTCCTTTTGAACCTTTAGAGTCGTAACCGTAGCCGCCAAATAGCCATAAATGATTGTTGGCATCAACAAAAGTGGCGGCACCAGAACGTGCACCAGGTTTAGTACTGGTTGATCCTGTTCCTTTTGTGCCATAAGTACCTCGGCTGTTAATTGCAGCACTTCCGTGTACCAAGGTCCAAGTTGTGCCATCGGTTTTCCATAGGCTGTTGTAATATCTGTTAGTTTTTTCGCTATAACCGCCAAAAAGGTAGAAGTTTTTATTGCTGTCAACCCAGCTTGCAAAACCGTTGCCCGAATGCGGATAGTATGATGCAGAAGCTGTGCCGACGGGGCCGTAACTACCAGTGTTATTGGTTGAGCTGTTGCCTGACATCCACGCTGCTTTATAAGGCGCTGGGAAATATGTAGAACATGCTGCCGTAGCCGCAACGGCAGTTCCTGTACCGCTTACATCGAATGTGTATGGATCTTCGTCGGCATCGTTAGAATTTATGCGAAGTGTTATTGACTGGCTGCCGAGAAATGTTGGCACGAAGCTTACCGTAAAGGCAGAAGAGTCGCCGGCCACAATACTAGTAGAAGGTTGTTTGGCAATTACAAACTCTGCCCCTTTATTACCTGTAAGCAATACTGGCGTAGAATTGAGCTTTAGTATATCGTTGCCTGTGTTCTTAATATAATAAGTTATACTGGCGGTGGTGTTGGTATCTAATTTACCAAAATCAGTACTATCGGCAACACTCGGCGTATTGTCGCCCGATGTTATTTCTATACCGTTGTTTACTATACTTATTTCAGGAGCTGGAGCCGCAACGGCAGTACCCGTTCCTTGAATGCTAAAATTATATGGGTTTTCGTCGGCATCGTTGTTGGCAATGCTCAACTCGGCATTGTGAGTGCCCACTACAGTAGGGAAAAACTTTACCGTAAAAGTGGTGGTTTCTCCAGAGTCTAGTTGGGTTTTGCTAGGCTGATTTACTACACTAAAATGGCTAGCACCCGTGCCGCTTAGGGCTACAACTGGGTTGCCCGTTAGGTTTAGGGTATCGCCTTTTGCGCCCATGTTTGTTATGGCAAATGTGGCCACCTGAGCTGTTGAATTCGTATCAACAGAACCGAGGTTGGTACTATCAACTAACGAAGGCGTTACATCGTTGTCAATAATTTCTGTTGTAGAAGAAGAAATCTTTATTTCAGGCGCGGTGGTTACACAATTTTTACCGTTATCTGTAATCAACCAATTAAACTTGGCAATAATACTATCTCTAGCAGCTTCTCCTGAACAGTAAAATGAGCTCACAGT
>JBMYOR010000500.1:0-2981 GCA_049599535.1 Bacteroidia bacterium
TGGCGCATATAAACCTTCATGCCATCACAATCAAAAAGCAACTCTTCAGGGAACTCAGCTCTTATATTTTTATCATCAATATTGCCGTATACGCCCTTTAGTGGTGCAATTGCTTTCAATTCTTCAATCACCGTGTAATCGCCAAAATCACCGCCATGCCAAATTTCATCGCATTGGCTCAGGTGGTGTTTTATGCGGTCATCCATAAAGGAGTGTGTATCGCTAATGATTCCGATTTTCATTGTGGCAAAGCTAGTTATTGAGGCACTTTTGGATTCCCGAACATTTCGGTGATGGTGGTGTCTAAAAAGTAGTATGTCATTCCAAACTTGATTTGGAATCTGTTCGTAAGTGATGTATTCCAATGATTCAGTTCCTGAATCAAGTTCAGGAAGACGTTTTTTTTACTTTTTAGACATCACCGTTAGGGTCTAAATAAACATAAATCGTGTTTCAATTCAATAGATTCCGGAACAGGTCCGGAATGAACTGAAGCAAGAGTATCTTCGCCCCATGCAAAAAGAGCCAAATCAAGAAGAGTTTCTGGTTTACGGATACCATCCTGTTTCCGAAGCAATAGCTCAAGGTAAAAGCATTCAAAAAGTGATTTTACAAAGCGGAGAATTTGATGAACATTCAAAAAAAATGTGGCACGATCTCAAAGGCACAGATATTAATATTCAACGCTGGCCACGGCAAAAGCTAGATAGATTGGTAAAGGGCAACCACCAAGGTATAGTCGCTTTTGTGAGTCCAGTTGAGTTTGCGGAGCTTGGAAATGTGGTGGCCAATGCTTTTGAAAAAGGCGAAACGCCATTGCTTTGTTGGCTCGATGGCGTTACTGATGTAAGAAATGTAGGCGCAATAATGCGTTCGGCCACTTGTTTTTGTGTGCACGGCATAATTCTGCCTTCAAAATCAGGTGCTACGCTCACTGCCGATGTGGTTAAATCATCAGCTGGTGCCATATATCACATTCCTTTAATTCAATCAAAAACAACTGCTGAAACCCTAAAGGAGCTGGCCGATTTAGGTGTTTTTATCACTGTGATTCATGAAAAAACTGAAACCAATATTGCTGACGCGGATTTTGATAACCCTACCTGCCTAATAATGGGTGATGAAGGCAAAGGGGTTAGTCTCGAAATTTCAGATTACGCCGATGCGGAATACAAGATTCCAATGCTAGGCGGAGTTTCTTCTCTTAATGTTTCAGTAGCAGCAGGCGTCGTTTTTTACGAATGGTTTAAGAGAAAAGGTTAATAATTATCTTTGGTACATGGCGGCAATTGAATTACTACCAGAAGATTACCCGAAATATACTTACGAAGATTCGAAGGAATGGGAAGGTAGATGGGAACTTATAAGAGGTATTCCATATGCTTTGTCGCCTTCGCCAACTTGGAAACATCAAGACATTAATACAGAGCTTGCATCAAGATTTAGAACATCTTTAAAAAATTGTACAAAATGTAAAGCCACAATTTATTTAGATTGGGTTCTTGATGAAAATACGGTACTACAGCCTGATTTGTTGGTTTACTGTGGAACTATTAATGGAAATACATTGCAATTTCCCCCTTTCATTGTGATTGAAATTTTATCTCCATCAACAGCAAAAAGAGATAAAGGTGTTAAATTCAAGCTATACGAAAATGAAGGGGTGAAGTACTATATCATTGTCGATCCTGAGAATACAGAAGTGTTCATTTATGAGCTCAAGGATGAGGATTACCATTTAGCGGCTAAGGGTGATGGCATTTAGTTTGAGTTTGAAATTGAAGAATGCAAACCCCGCATTGACTTCTCTGCCATTTGGCCTTAGGCTTATCCATTAAACTCTTCTTTAAACCTTAAACCTTAAACTTTCCATAGGGTTTAACTGCAGCCTTCAAAAGGCTCTTTCATTATTTAGTTAGCCGTTTGGCAATTATCTAAAGGCAAACAATAAAGAATTTAAAACTCTAAACTAGAAACTCAAATGCGAGTTTAACTTTGTATTATGGATCAAAAAACTATCCAAAACATACGTAAGGATTACGCCAAGGCCGAGTTGAACGAATCTCACACCAAGGCCGATCCCATTGAGCAGTTTAATATCTGGTTTAAAGAGGCGCTAAACTCTGATCTTCTTGAGCCTACAGCTATGAATATTGCTACAGCCAGTGCTTCGGGAGTACCTTCTTCACGAATGGTGCTACTTAAAGGTGTTGATCATGGATTTGTGTTTTACACTAACTACAATAGCAAAAAAGGTAAAAATTTATCAGAAAACCCTATGGCTTCAATCACCTTTTTTTGGCCTGAACTCGAGCGTCAAGTTAGAATTGAAGGTAGCGTTGAGAAAGTAAGCGAAAATGAATCAGATGAATACTTTAATTCCAGACCATTTAAAAGTAGAATAGGAGCGCATGCCTCTCCACAAAGCGAAAAAATTGCCAAAAGAGAGATTTTGCAAAATATTACTACTGAGCTTGTAAAAAGTTTTGGCGGCCTAAACGTGCCACGTCCAAAGCATTGGGGCGGTTATAGAGTATTACCCCAATACATTGAATTTTGGCAAGGAAGACCCTCTAGATTACACGATAGAATAGCTTACGAAAAGATTAATAATAGATGGGAAAAATACAGATTAGCTCCTTGATTGTATTATAGTCTTATTTTTGCTAAGCATGAAATCCAAAACCGACTACAGTTTGAGAAAATTTCGAATACAAACCCCAAAAGCAATTACGTTTTTACTTTTATTTTTCATGTTGGGTGGGCCAATTGTGTTTACCGCTTGTCAGCCAAAAACATGTCCTGCCAATAGCACGCAGCAATTTAATCGCAAAAGAGCACGGTACTCAATGATTAACCATATGCGTCGAAGAGGGGGCAAAGGGCATAAACAGCGAAAATCAAAACATTTGGCATTGTTTACACACCGACGTGGTTTGAAGGGTTTTCAGTCAGTGCAGACTTTTACGATATTAAGCTTG
>JBMYOR010000501.1:0-2974 GCA_049599535.1 Bacteroidia bacterium
GTTTATTTACCCAAGCTTTACAATGTTGAGGTAGTAATTGATGGTGAAGAACGATCTGATGATTATGACGAAGACGATGCTAATGATTTGAAGTTTGGTGAGGAGTTGCCATTTTTTTACAACGATCTTTTCAAAAACTATTCATCGTTTGAAAAAATAAATGTTGGTATGCTTGAGAAAGGTGATGAAATTACCATCACTTATTCTTTTGAAAATACAGTTGATAAAAAAGAAGTGTTTGCAAGCTCTGATTGTGTTGCTTTTGACGCTCAAGTAATTACATATCCAACTATTTATCCAAAAGGTTCGCACAATGTTTCGGTGAAACTTGGAGCTGATATGTTTTTTAATTACAGTGCACAAAACGCAGGGCCTAACGCTAGCCTTGATTCGAGACTTGAAGCTGATACAGTGGTTTATACCTTTAAAGCAGGTCAATCAGATCCGGTTAGAAATCAATATTTTACTAAACGAGCTCGAGTTTTTGCAACAAGCAAATTCGAAGTGGCTTTGTGCCCTAAACATAAGCCCGAAAGTTCGCCTTTAATTTTAGGCGAAGCTGGCGGAATTAACGAAGAGTATGATGAGAATCAATTAAAGTCAGTAGTATACAATAAGATTGGAGAGTGGGCATCATACAGTAAAGTATCGAAGGGATTAATGACCTTTATGGGAGAGGTTAAGGTTAAAGGCACAGATGATATTTTAAGCAAGTATTACCGAGGGTTTCAGTCATACGTTTACAATACAGGCCAAGTAGAAGGTTATAACGATAACATGTTTATTGGTGTAATGATTGACATATTAGATGAGTATGAATTAGAGTATGATATAATTGTAGGCCCTAACAGAGAGAGCGCCACTATTGATGATATGATTTTAAACTCAGAATTAGTATATGGCTTAAAAGTAAAAGATAAAAAAGAAGATTACTTTATTTTTCCGATGACTCAATGGACCACTTGGACTGATAAAGATGTTAGGCTTATTGATCAAGAAGTATTTGTGTATTCACATGCTAAAAAGCTTGAAGATAGTAAAATTGATGCTGATGATATGCCAATGTCTCTAGCCGCTGAAAATCAAATTAACGTTAGAGCTAAGTTGAAGTTGGGAGATGGATTTACAGCTATGATTGTAAATAGAAATACCAGCTATATGGGTGCTGAAAAAACTAAAATAGCGCCAATGATTGTTACGGTACCTGAATACCACAAGGCTATGTTTGATAAAAAAGTGTATCAAAACTATGCTGATATGAGAGATGAAGATGCTGCTGATGAGAAAAAAGAAAATAGATTGGCGTATTTTACAACTCAAGCCAGATCACTTTTTGACACAGTAGAATATCAGCGATTTAATGTGAAAAAAACAGGGTTTGAAGAAGACGAGAAGTGGCTCCAGGTTAATGAGAAGTTCACTATTCCAGGCGATGATGCTGTGAAATTTCAGATTAAAGATAGCATGCGCGTGTACACAGTAGGCATGGGTAAGCTAATAAATACTATGTACCCTATTGATAAGGCCAATTACGCACGAGATGGTGATGTATACATTGATTATCCTAAAATCATTGACTTTACCTTAAGATTTGAAGTGCCTACAGGTTACGCAGTATTTGGTTTTGATGGTTTTGAAATTGAAATGGATACTGATTTTGCTTCGCTAAAAGGAACCACTAATCCAAATGGTCAAGAGCTAAAAGTAAGCGTAAACCTAGTTATGAAAAAGCCACAATTATCTGAAGATGAATGGCAACAGTTAGCAACCATGCTAAGCAAGTTTGAAGATTTAGCTAAAGTGCAAATAACAATGGCGGGTAACTAGCAAGTTGTTAAAAAGCTTTAAATAAAAAATTGAAGGTGGTAGTTGTTTTACAATTACCACCTTTTTTTTGCTCTATTGAAACTAGTTGGGGTTGTAGATGGTTGAGACAATAAGAATAAATATCTTTGCAATCTTAAAAACATAACACTTTGAATACCGTATTACTTACAGCGATAATTGGAGGCGGCGCAATGACATTAGCCTTTGCTTTAATCGGAATCAGACACATTTTAATCAAAGGCGGAGAATTTAGGGGAACTTGTAGTTCAAATAATCCTTTGCTTGATGAAAAACTAGGTAGTACTTGTACGGTTTGCGGAGGCGATAGAAATAAGTGTGAAACAGCAAACGCTTAATTAACAACTACTTTAATTTTATCTTTCAATGATTCGCTGCAATAAGTGGCGATTTGATTTTTATCGTTTAGATAAATCAAATAAGTATCAATCTCTTCAATCTTATTGTCGGTTGCAATGGCATTTTTTACGCCCATTACCATAAATGCAGTTGCATAAGCATCGGCAGTGGCACAGTTGGTAGCCACTACGCTTGCACTTAATAATTTGCTTTTACTTCCGTACCCTGTTTTTGGGTTAATAGTATGCACATATTTTTGACCATTTTCGAACCGAAAATTTCGATAATTACCACTTGTTGCTAAACCACCCTTATTTAATAGTGCAATAGCAAATATTTTGTTGCTGCCTTCTTTTGGTTCGTTAATGCCCAAGCGCCAAGGCAATTCATCTTTGTTTTTTCCTGATACCACTACTTCTCCACCAATTTCAATCATATAGTTTTTAATAGCTTTTTGCTGTAAAAGTTGGGCAACTTCGTCAACCCCAAACCCTTTGGCTATTGCACTAAAGTCAATAATTATTTCGGGTTTTTCTTTTATGGTTTGGTGGTTATCAAGCATTACTTTGTTAAAACCAACAAACTGCATAAGGCTATCTATTGTGTTAGAGTCAATGCCATTGCCATTTTTAAAACCAAAACCCCATGTATTTACTAAAGGGCCTACTGTTGGGTCAAATGCGCCATTGGTATTTGAATAAATAGTTTTGGCTAAATTAAAAACTCGTTCAAAACGTGAATCCGTTTTGTTGCTTTTATTAGCGTTTATTTGAGATATGGTAGAGCTATC
>JBMYOR010000502.1:0-2971 GCA_049599535.1 Bacteroidia bacterium
GTAGCCAAACAGAAAGGCAAAAATGAACAGGAACTTGCCTCCAAAATAGGTAATTACAAGGTTAACAACAGATGCTTCAATACCCGTAAAGGCACCGTAGAACTCGCTATAGTAACTGTAGGGTGCATGAAATACGAATAGGTTAACCACCAAAATGCCAAAAAGAGCGAAGCCCCTTAGCGCATCTATTTCTTCAATTCTTTTCATCTTTTATACTTGATCCATTCATGCTTTAAAATGGCATAAACCAGCTCATCATGCCATTGATTATTGGCAAAGTAATTCTGCTTAAAATGTGCTTCTTTTCTAAATCCTAGCCGCTCTACAAGGTTAATGGAGCTTGTGTTGTGGGGATCAATTGAACCAATTATTCTGTGTTTATCCAATTTGGAGAACAGGTAAGAAATAATAGCCGTCATTACTTCAGATGCAAATCCTTTTCCATGCCTTGCGCGGCTGAGTGTGCAGCCAAGTTCGCATTGGCGGTTTTCGCTGCCTATAAAATGCACGCCAAGGTCACCAATTATTGTTTTTGAATCTTTTTCAATAATTACAAACTGAAACCATGTATTAGGCCTGTCTAACTCATCTGCACATTTGGCAATAAATGTTTCTACATCATCAATAGTCTTTGGTATCCATCCTTGGTATTGGTTAGTTTCTGCATCTGATCGATAGGCAAATACCGCATCTCTATCGCTCTGTTTTATGGGTTTTAGTATGGTTCTTTTTGTTTCAATCATTTTATATATACACTTAAGTTTTGTCAAATTGGAAATAAAGCATAGGAACAGTTACTCTGAATTCACTGCGGCTTTTAATAATATCAGCAATTAATTGCCTTACTCTAAGTATAAAAGCTGAAAATCTATTCTGCGGCACTAGATTTTTCCAGCTTTCAGCAAAAGCAATTCTCACCAGACTATGATTGAAAACGGCTTCAGAATCGGCAAATCTATAATGGGTTTCATTCTTTATTAAAACTGTTTGTTTAAATCCAAATCTTTCTATTTCGGTAGATATTCTTTTAGCAGTAGAGCGATGGTTTATATAAGTATTAAATGCGGTTTTATCTATTCCCATTTCATCTAAAACTATTTCAAAAAGGTTAAATAACTCTTGAAATGTATTGTTGTCATTAGTGGTAAAGCAAAAGCTGCCTGTGGGTTTTAATACACCAAATACCTTTTTATAAACCAATGCTTTGTTTTCAAAATTATTGACACCAAGATTTGAGCAAACCAAGTCAATAGAATTTTTAGGAAGCTTAAATTGAGCAGCTGATTGCTCAATAATTTGAATATTGGTAAGACCCAAGAGCCGAATTTTTTCTCTTGTTCTGAGAATGGCTTGTTGCCAAACTTCTATTCCAATGATTGCTGTTTTTTTACCAAAACATTGGGCAAGCTCAATGATTGGAAAACCAGTACCAAAACCTAAGTCTAGTACTTTTTTAATATTCCGCATGGGTATATTCTCTAAAAGCATTTTGCCAAAAGGGGCAGACCACAGCGAAACATCATCGTATATATTTACGATTTCTTCAGATTGCCAATCCAAGCTTTTCATCATTTTTTGGTGGCCAAAAGTGAATATACCAATGGGAATTTTTTTCCAAATTGTTTTATGTGGTATTTACCGGGCTCATGTTCTTCGCAATTGTTTACAAATGGATATGGCGAATAACAAAATTCATTGAGTTGATTAAGCACCAAGCCTGTGCCAAGCAAGCTATTAATTACTTCGCCTAATCCATGGTTCCAGCATACAAACTTTTGCTTTATTGCTGCGCTCTTATCGGCATAGGTGCCTTCTTCTTCTTCGGCAATGGGCTCCACATTGTTGTAGTGGTATTTAACTTGTTCAAGGTCATCGTCATACATCCAAACGGCAGGATGAAACTCTGCGAACACAAACTGGCCATTGGGTTTCAAAAAATGCCTGATTACCTGCGCCCATTTGTCAAGGTCAGGCAACCAAGAAATAGTGCCATAAGAAGTGAATACAATATCAAACTTTTCGTGAAGTACTTCTGGTAAACTGTAAACATCGCTGCAAATAAAACGAGCGTTTACATTGGTTTCTTTGCTCAATTCTTGTGCCTTTTTAATAGCCATGTCAGAAAGATCAATACCTACGGTTTTTGCTCCCATTCTACTAAGCGAAATGGTGTCTTGTCCAAAGTGGCATTGTAGGTGTAATATAGAAAGGTCTTTAACATTACCCAGTAAATCCAACTCAATATTGTTTAGAGATGATTTCCCTTTTAAAAATGAAGGTAAATCGTAGAAGTCTGAATTAAGATGCGCTTCCAGTCGTCCGTTCCATGACTGTTTATTAATTGCCAAATAATCATTCATTTTTAAGGAATTCTTTTATGAGTTCAAGTTTTATGTTGTCACCAATGCCATAGCTTGGTATTGAGTAGCCTTTTTTATTATAGTAACTAATGGTTTCTCTTAAGCCATTATATAGACTTGTTGGTTGTAGGCCATTATCATTTAGCATGGCAGCGTTAGAAAACGTGAAAGCATCATTTTGTAACCACAACGGCATATCAAACCATTCTGAAATGCCTTGTTTTTTTAGAAAAGCAGCTGATACATTGTGCAGAGTAGGGCTGCGTTTAAAAACCGATACACATTCATCAACAATTTCTTTTATTGAAATAATTGGGCTCGAAATGCAATTGTATGTTTTAGATTCAATTGGCTCATTAAGTGATGCCACTATCAGTTTTACCAAGTCTTTGACATAGGTTATTGAAAACTTACGTGATCCACCTTCAGGAAGCAACATAGCATCATGCTTTTTACACTGATAAATCCAGTAATAAAGCCTGTCGGTGGGGTCATAGGGGCCATAAACCAAGGCTGGCCTAATACATGTGTAGGGAGCATTGTTTTGCGCCAATACTCTTTCGCAAGCTGCTTTTCGTTTGCCATACGTTTCAGGAGTATCGTCTAATTCT
>JBMYOR010000503.1:0-2961 GCA_049599535.1 Bacteroidia bacterium
ACTTAATACTATCATTTCCCTCTTTAAAACTTTCTAATCTAAATTTTTCTATCAAAGGCCAATACTTATTAGGATTTTCTGAATATCTTTTTACTTCCATTGTTTTTTCCAATTATTATATTTAAACCACTCTTCAAGCGTATGTTTATATTTTTTATTGACTTATAATTACTTAGACTAAGTCGCTCAATATGAGAAATTGATTTGTCTGATTTATGTATAAGCATTAACTAATCTTTTGGGTAGTTTTTCATTGTTTGTAGGATTTCTTCAACATCATTTTCATTAAGATTAAACCACTCTCCTCGTAGTCGTTTATCTGCGAATTTCTTGTGAAGTTCTTTTTCAACTCTCGAAGGTGCCAACCAAGCTTCAATTAGTTTGATATCTGGTTCCTGAGCTTGCAATGTCTTTTCTCGGTATTCGGGGTTGTTACTTTCTCCTATTTTAAAATAACCGTTTTGAAAGTTTTTCATTAGGTAAATGAAGAGTTTTGGTTTGACAAGTTTTGCTTTAGTATTTAAGGTTTCGTGACCTGTAATAAGAAATTCCGCACAATCAGAAAAGTGACCTTCTTTAATTACTTGGAATTTACCATCCTTACCAAAATGATTTTCTTCATAAAAGTTATCCCATGCTCCATCAATAATTGGTTTTTTGGGTATTAAACTAAATATTGACCTATCAAAAAGTGAAACTTCTGGGCACGCATCATAGAAGTTAAGAACATTTTCTGAATGAGAGAATGCAAATGGGGTGCTTTTTTGACCAATAATTTCAGATTGCTTCGTGTCAGAAAAGTAGCCACTGTTTTGAAGTATCTCAAGTAAAGTATCTCCACTACCATATTTATACAATTCAGTTAAATATGCAGTTGTGTTAATATTTCTTTCACATTTACCGACTAAAGGACATCTTTTTGGAAGATTTTTCTTTTTCCCTTCTTCGAAATATTCATCTTTAGTCATTTCACAAAGTTATTGTAATCCTACCCAATCAAATCACCCATCAAGGCATCAACTTTGGTATCGAGCTCTTGAGCTAAAGTATCATATTGAGATTTATCTTTTAACTCGGTATTTACGCTACAATAGAATTTAATCTTCGGTTCTGTTCCACTCGGTCTTGCCGAAACGGTGCTGCCATCTTCAGTAATAAACTGAAGTACATTACTGCTTGGCATGTCAATGGCTTCAATTGCACCCGTTTCTAAGTTTTTACTTTCTGATGTCTTGTAGTCTTTAAGAACAGCCACTTTAGATCCTCCAAGGGTTGCAGGTGGGTTGGCACGCATATCGCTCATCATTTTATTAATGGCTTCAGCACCTTCCTTGCCCTCTTTTTTTATGGCTACCAATTTCTCTTTGTAAAAGCCATATTCAGCGTACATATCAAGCAAAGCATCAAACAGAGATTTACCTTGGTTTTTGTAATAGGCGGTCATTTCAGCAATAAAGGCACACGATACAATGGCATCTTTATCACGGCATAAATCACCTACCATATAGCCGTAACTTTCTTCGCCACCAACCAAGAATTTCTCCTTGTCATCAAGTTTGGTAATTAAATCACCTATGTATTTAAAACCTGTAAGCGTATGGTAAACAGGGATTCCAGCCTTATCGGCAATTTGGTCAATTAGGGCCGTGGTTACGATGGTTCTCACCACAAAGTCTTTACCTGAAAACTCAGCTTTTGCTGCTTTTCTGCTTAGTACATAATGTACCAATAAGCTCCCAATTTGGTTACCGTTAAGCAACACATAGTCACCATGTTGATTGCGAACAGCGGCTCCAACTCGGTCGCTGTCAGGATCGCAGGCCATGGCAATATCGGCTTCTAATTCTTTGGCTTTATTCAAACTCAAAGTCATCGCCTCGGTTTCTTCAGGGTTGGGATAAACAACGGTAGGAAAGTTGCCATTCGGTTCAGACTGCTCAGCTATTGAGTGCACATTTTCAAAGCCCCAAAGCTTTAGGGTTTCAGGCACCTGAGTAATTCCGGTTCCATGTATTGAGCTGAAAACAATTTTCAAGTCTTTTTGCGCTTCTACAAAGCCATCATTAAGGCTTAGGCCCTTTAGCGCGTTTCGGTATTTCACGTCCATAGCTTCACCAATCATTTCAATTAGCTCAGCGTTTGGCTCAAATTTTATATCAGAAACAGAGGCAATGGCATTCACTTCATCAATCACGTTTTTATCATGTGGTGTAAGCAATTGACCGCCATCGTTCCAGTAAGCTTTGTAGCCATTATATTCTTTTGGGTTGTGGCTTGCCGTAAGCACCACACCGCCTTGGCAGCCCAATTCTCTTATGGTAAAAGAAAGCTGTGGAGTAGGTCTTAGCGCTTCGTATAAGTAAACCTTTATGCCGTTGGCTGAAAAAACATCAGCCGTAAGTTGGGCAAAAACATCAGAGTTGTTTCTAGAATCGTAGGCAATGGCCACTTTAATGCCACCCTCAGGGTAGGTTTTGTTCAAGTAATTGGCAAAGCCCTGAGTAGCCGCACCAATGGTATAGCGGTTCATTCGGTTAGGCCCATCACCCATTATGCCGCGAAGGCCACCCGTTCCAAATTCAAGTTTTTTGTAAAAAGCATCAACAATGGCTTTTTCAGCATTGGTTTCAACTAAACTCTTGATTCTTGCTTGTGTATCGGCATCATAGCCTGCTCCTAACCAAGTATTTACTGCGTCTTGAATTTGTGGCTCTAAAGTCATTTTTTCAATATTTGTTTGCGAAGCTATCAATATCACCTTATTTCAACTTTATTTTTTCGCCATAATTCATCTACTTTGAATCGAAATTGACAAAAATGAAAGCTGCCACAATATCTGAGATTAAAAAAGAGCTTAAAAATATAAAAATAAGTGATGCACGTATATTGGGCAAAGATTTATTAGAGGATAGTTTACATGATGCTGGGATTGAATTAAAAGAATACCCAAGTGAACAGCTT
>JBMYOR010000504.1:0-2948 GCA_049599535.1 Bacteroidia bacterium
AAAGGCCACAAAAACAGAAGATTATGCTGCTCTTGGGCTCTATTATTTACAGGTAAATGATAAAATGAACAAGGAGTCAGACTATAATCACCTGTTCACTACTTACCTAACTTCATCATTAAGAACCCTAGATATGGATTCTACGGCAACGGTTGATGCTGATTCGTTGCGATGGTTACATGCCAAGTTTCTAGCACATACCAAAGATAGAATTGAAGTTTTGCAAAAGCTTGAGAGCCCAGTTGATGATTTTGGACTGCGAGAATTGAAACTAGAAGCGAAGCTCAAATTGCAAATTCTGTTGGAAGAAAACTACAAAAGTTGCCTCGATCAATTAGATAATGTTGAAATCAATCGATTTGAACACTGTAGTAAAGGTTTAATAGAGAAGCTTCAAGCCTATAAAGATCTACTTGCTCAAATCAATGAAGCCAAAAACAAGTTTGAGAATGAGTATAATTTCAGCTTTGACGAAACCAAGTCTGAGTAAACTTTAGCCATAATCTTGGGGTGGTTTGCTCATGTAGGATTCTAATTTTACTTTTCAGGCAAAAATTAAAATGAGCAGCTCACTCAGCTATGTTTACCAAGGGCCTTCGGTTTTGGTACAAAATCAAACGGGGCAAGAAGAATTACAACTTACCCAGTTTAGTGAGATACAAAAAAGCAATGAAACTTGCTTTTTTTGGGGAAGCATAAAAGAGCCATACATACTATCAAGGTGTTTAATCGCGCTCTCAAAAACAGTACAATCAAGTTTTAACATGTCGCCTTATGAGTGGTCTCAGCTCAAAGACCCAATTGTAACTGCAGGCGCCGATAAAGTGCGTTTTGAAGGTTTTTCAGGTTGTGCAGGAGTTTATGCTAGGGTAGATGTGTTAGAAGATGGACATAATGGTGAGTTTCCCGCTGCAGGCACTACCAATGTAGATTTCAATAGCCCAATGATTACCGAGTTGGCCAGAACCACTCCCAAAGATGAATTGGTACTTTCGGTAGGAAAAAAAGAAGTGGCCATTCACCGTGAAGGCCAGAGTACGGTAGAGCGAAAAGTTCCTTTGCCTACAAAATGGATAAAAGGACTCACAACGGTTCAGCACTATTTTGCACACTCATCATCTTATCTCAAGCTCAACAAGATTCAAGCGCTTGGTTTCATACGCTCGGTGCCAAAAGGTAAATCAACACAAGATCATTATATAATAAAACGCGGCACAAAGGTTTTGCTAAGCCCTATGAAAACCGCCAATGCCGTTGTGGTAGGCGGCTCACATAGGCTTAAGTTGCTTGAACCCTTAATTCCGCACATCAATGAGATGAGTATTTATGCCGAGCAAGGCGCACAAGCCATTAGTATAATACTGCATTTCAATACCATCAATTTTGTCTTTTCAATATCAAGAGATGCCAAGCGTGGCTTTTCAGGAGAAGGCGCAGTGCTTCAAGATTTGTTAGAAGATGTTCCCGATCAGCTCATCAAAAATTTCGATAATTTGAGCTTTGCCAATCAAACCTTTAATCCTGCGCTTTTAGGGGCCGATTATGATCTCAATAGCCGATCATTTGAAACGCTAAGTGCCCAATTGGCTGCTATGGGCATGTTGGGTTTTGATTTAGAAGGCAATGAGTTTTTTTACCGCCGATTGCCATTTAAGTTGAGAAGGATAATGTCTTTAAACCCAAGGCTAAAAGGGGTAGAAAAGCTTCTAGAAGAAAGGAAAGTGGAGATTATTAGAAATGATGGAATTCATGTAGAAGCAAGGGTTGATGGCACTGGCGCAAAACACTTTGTTTCTCTAGGACCTGCTGGCGATAAATGTACCTGCCTATGGTATAGCCAAAACCAAGGAGAGCGCGGCCATTGTAAGCATATTTTAGCCACCAAAAAACTAGCAAATGCCAACTAAACAAGAAGATTTTGATCAACTTAAATCATTGATCTCTAACGAACAGCCTGTACTCCCATTTTTTAAAGAACTTAACAAAACAAGACGTACAAGGCTTGGCGCACCCATAAGGGCTTTTCATAATGAAATGTTCGAGAGGCATAGTGGTAAATCATACGGAGAAGATTTTAAGTACAGTTTAAAAAGTAGATCGCTTTATAAAACGGCCTTTTTTCTCACTGCCAACCAAAGCCAATGGGAAGATCGTTTTTGGAACGATTATGCACTTTCTAATGAGGTAGTGAATGAGATATTGCCTTGGTACAAGCCCGTTTGGTATGAGGATTATTTATTAGAAAGGTTTAAGCACGATTATAAAGTACTCGATTATCATAAGTTGATGTCAATGATCCATGCGGGTTTAATTGAGCCTAGTAATGAGTTGATCGCTATAAAGGTTGACGCTGTTTGTTACGAAGAAGTTAAGGGCGGTTGGTACAATGTTTCTCCCAGCGGATATGATTATGAATTGCTTTACAAATACCCCGAAACCATAAATGAGCATTTTTGGCTCATGTTTCAGTATCCATGCAGGATTTATTATTCAGTTAATGATGATGAAGCAGAGTCAATAAAAAAGCACAAATATTATTGGACCCATGCCATAAAGCAGCTTTTAGAAAATAATAAAATAGATAGACAAAGGCTCATAAAAGAATGCATTCAAACGGGAACCAAGGATTTTTCTGAGAAACAGTCAATGTACTATTGGAGCCTGTTAAACGATATTGAAACTACAGATGCAGAGTATTTGGCATGCCAAGAAGACCTTTTTGTTTCGCTCAATAGCGAGCAAAACGAAGTGGTAAAAACAGTACTAAAGCTAATTAAAAAGCTATGTTTGGAAGATGGGTTTCAAACCAATGTCTTTTTAAATGAAGCACCGGTGTTGCTAAGCTCAAAAAATAAGACCATAGTTTCATCAACATCAATTATTCTCGAAAAACTAATATCAATAAAACCTCCCACACTTTTATGTCTCATAATACCTCGTCCATGAAA
>JBMYOR010000505.1:0-2943 GCA_049599535.1 Bacteroidia bacterium
ATGTTTAGCCAAAGCTGCAATACTGATGATAGTATTGAGCCTGAGCCAAAAGATTCAACTAAAACCGAAATAAACCAAGACTCAGTAAGACTAATTAAAGGTGGTTTTACCAAAATACAGCGCGACTCAATAATTGCTAAAATGAATGCGATTAGGCAAGGTGGCTGCCACTGTACTGAAATAGACAATGCTTCGAAAAAAATATGGTACCCACCTACCACTGCATTACAATGGGATAGTACAATTGAAAAAGCTACTCTAATGCACTCAAAAGATATGGCCAAACGAAATTACTTAGGTCACTATAGCCCTGAAGGTGTGGGTCCTTTTGAAAGGTTAGAACAAGTAGGCTTTACCAATTTTAATTATGTAAGAGAAAATTGCGCCAACACTGCGAGCATTAAAGATTTTAGGCAAGCATACTTGCTGTGGATTAAAAGTGATCAGGGACATTGCTCAAATATGATGGACCCAAAACTAACCAGATTTGCTTTATCTAAACGAAAAAGTAGCACCAATAAAAACTACTGGACACTAAAAATGACTCCTTGATAAACAATGACCTACGCCTTGTAATTAGCTAACTATTTTGGTTTTACTTTTGTAAAAACATTCCAAATGAAAATTAGAATATTATTTGCTTTTTGTGCCTTGTTGCTTAGTGGCACTATAAAAGCGCAAGATTCAAAAGAAAAATTAACTTTTACGTACCAACAATTACCACTTTACCCCCTTAGCGAAGACCGCACCTACAGTGTAGAGGTTGTGCTACCCTACGAAGCAGAAGTTTTGGCTGAAAGAGCAAAAATTGAGGCCGAAAACGAAAAACTTAAGGAAGAAGCCAAAAAAGAAAAAGCCGAATACGAGAAAAAATCTGTTGGCGAAAAATTAGCAAGAAAAGTATTGCTTGATGAAAAAAAGCCTGATGGAAACGCTGAGCTTATTGAAACACCATTTTTTCAAACCATTTGGAACCACGACGAAATCAAATCAAAAGTAAGTATACCTGGAATGGAGCAATCGGCCGATGCTGCTGCGAAAATTAAGGTAATTATTAACCGTTTTGACTGGACTTATAAAGAAGAGTACATTAAAGATAAAGGACACTACTACAGAGTAAATGCTACCGGAACCATAACTATGGAAGCTTATAATGATAAAGGTGAGCGTATAAACAGTAAAAACTTTGCAATTTCTCAAGTTGGTAAAGGCAATGATTTTCAATCAAAATATTTTAGAAGCTCATACGATAGAGATAAAGATTGGAACCTTAACAAAGAGAGTAAATTAAGATCAATTGAAGCCAGTAAGCTCGAAATTAACTCAAGAAGTATGATGGCTTATTTGAGCCAAAACATGGGTTATAATGCTATTGAATACAAATCAGTCATTTTTACTTTTAAATCTAAAAAACAAGATTATACCGCTTTAAACGCTGCTTTTCCTATTGCTGCCGAAGCCTATAACATGTTGGCCACTTACCCAATTGAGCAAGTTACAATTGGTAAAATTGACGAAATGATTGCCATTTGGGAATCAGAAATCAAAAACATTGATGCCAATAATAAAAAGGCAAAAATTAACGCCAACGTGGGCGAAGCTCTTTATTTAAACCTTGCCCAAGCTTGTATTTGGAAAGAAGATTTTTCTCAAGCAGCTGTGTACTTAGCCAAATACAAAGTACTTGACCCTAAAGGGAGAAATAGTACTTATAAAGACATTCAAAATCTTTACGACGATCAAAAAGCTAGATACCAGGCCAATCATTAAAATCAGCTTTAAACAATAAATTTTAGCCCGAGCAGAAATGTTCGGGCTATTTTTTTGCGCAAATAAATAATTACGGCATGGTGACCAAAGTCATTGCCTAGTTTGATTATTTTAATGAACTTATTTGGTCTAAATCAAACTACAATGAGAACTTTTACCATACTACTGTTTGTAATGATGACACCGTTTTTATGGGCTCAAAACGACTCAATTAAAAGATACAGACTACCAGAACTAAGCCATTTAAATTTTGCGCATAATGCATACGAATTACAGGCCAGTCACAAAAGCGAGCTTGAAATAATTGCCCGCCATATGCAACAACACCCCGAGTTAGGTTTGCTTATTATTGGCCATACCGACGATACTGGCTCAAATACTGTAAACACAACATTTGGGTCACTAAGAGCTCAAAGTATTGTTAATTATTTATGCAGTATAGGAATAGAAAAAAGTAGAATTTCATTTGGGTCTCAGGGCGAAGAAAACCCGCTTTTTAATGACACCACCAACTTTGCGCGTTCGCAAAACCGAAGGGTTGAATTAAAGTTTTACTTTTTAAACATTTAGCCTTTTTTATGGCGCAATACATGACCCTGGTCATAAATTAAACAACTGGTATTCATCACTTTTGAGCCTTAAAAATTAAGGCGATATGAAACAGCTTTTAATCTTGATAGGCATATTTTTTACAGTTGGTGCTATGGCACAATCTGACACTATAAACCACCGGCCTTTACCAGCTCTTGGTAGTTTGCATTTTGCCGAAAACATAATGGATATTCAAGAAGAGCACAGAACTGACTTAAAAGTAATTGCGCAGCACCTTAAAAAACATCCTGAATTAGGAATACTAATAATAGGACACACCGACGATGTTGGCGAACGCGACGACAATAACATTGTAGCTTTAAAACGAGCCAAAAAGGTTCAAGATTATTTGCTATATAAAGGGGTTAACAAAAAACAGATTTCGTACGGAGGGCGTGGAGAAGATAATCCGCTATTAAGAGACACCACAGACTATGCACGCCACATTAACAGAAGAGTAGAGTTAAGGTACTTTTATAAAGATTAATAGGGGTATCGGCAACAATGCCACAAAACATTTCGATGGAGTCCCAAACAAGTACGAGACACGGTGAATTCCATCGTTACTGATCAGTAACGAGC
>JBMYOR010000506.1:0-2943 GCA_049599535.1 Bacteroidia bacterium
CAAAGGCTGCCAAGCAAACTAAATCGCCTTTTTCAATAATTCCCTTCTCGTATGCCTCGGCCAAGGCAATTGGTATCGAAGCGGCTGTTGTGTTTCCGTATTTCTGAATATTGTTATAAACTTGATCGTTACTAAGTCCCATAGTTTTTTGAACAAATTGCGAAATTCTTAAGTTGGCTTGATGTGGAATTAATACTTTAAGATCTGTTGGCTTAAAGCCGTTTTGATCTAAAGCCTCCATTATTACCTGCGGAAAACGCGTAACCGCATGCTTGAAAACAAAATTGCCATTCATATAAGGGTAATAAGAAGCGTCATCGGGGTCATTTTTTTCAATGATTTTATCAACCCAATTTTGAGTGGCGGGCGATATTAATGCCAATTCTTTGGCGTGTTGGCCTTGTGAGTGTAAATGAGTTGAAAGAATACCCCTATTCTGATCATCTGTAGCTGAAACCACCGCTGCACCAGCTCCATCGCCAAAAATTACGGTTACCCCTCTCCCTCTATCTGTTTTTTCTAAACCAGCAGAATGGTGCTCACTACCTACTACTAGTATATTCTTGTACATGCCACTTTTAATGTACTGATCAGCTACCGAAAGCGCATATATAAACCCACTACATTGGTTTCTAACATCAAGGGCACCAATGGTATCAATCTCTAGCGCTTCTTGCAGTTGTACTCCCGGCCCCGGAAAGTAGTAATCAGGACTTAAGGTGGCAAAAATGATAAAGTCTATATCATTAGCTTTAAGGTTGGCATTAGCAATGGCCACTTTTGCCGCTTTAAGCCCCATACTAGCCGTTGTATCTGTTCCTGGCTCAATCCAGCGCCTTTCTTTTATACCTGTTCTTTCAGTTATCCATTTATCGTTGGTATCAATCATTTGTGCCAAATCATCATTGGTCACCACATTTTCAGGCAAGTAATATCCTAAGCCTGTAATAATAGATTTATGCATTGCTTTTACAGTTTTGAAAGCGAAAAATAAGCTATTCCCCAAAAATGGTTTGCATAGGCTAATTGGCTCTTTAAATTTGACCTATGGTAAACCTTTATGAAATACTTGGACTGCAGGCCGGAGCAACAGAAAAAGAAATTAAAAGAGCCTTTAGGGTTATGGCTAAAAAATACCATCCTGATGTAAGCACCGAATTAGACGCCCAAGCTAAATTCAATGAAGTTTACTCGGCTTATGAGATTTTAGGCGACAGCCAAAAACGTAGATACTATGATGATCTATTATCTGAGCCAGCTGAAACCAATACAGATAACAATTATTATTATGACGATAGCCCTGTATACGAGTGGCGAGAAGAAGCCTATGCTACCGCTAATAATTTTGGCAATATGACCTTTAAAGATTTTAGAGATCAACAAATCATGCTTCATCAATGGTCTTCAGTGTGGTTTTTTGAGAACCTAATAAATATAATTACAGTGCTTATTTTAGTGTTTGCAGTTTATGTAACATTATCTGCATTCCCGTTTAAAGGCAATGAGCAAGAGTTAGCACTTAAAGAGCGGCACATTGGCTTTGGGTTATTACTCAGTTTAATTAGTACATTTTTAATTATTAATACTATTCGTATTCAAATTAATAATTATAAAATTAGAAAGGACTTGAAAAGCTAGCAGTAACTAAAAGGCATTGCTTAACCCATCTTTATTTTAGTAAACCAGTTTTTTTTACAACAAATCAAAACTCAATATAAGGTATTGAATAAGCTAAGCTGTACCCTACAGAAAACCCCATTAAATGTAATACCCTTTTTCTAACTAAATTTAGATTCTTTAATTACATGGTTTATCTACCATTTTACTCCATATACATGTGTTAACAACCCTATGTTTTTCTAAATCAAGTTTCAGTTTTTACCCCAACAAAAAAGCCGATTCTCAATGAACCGGCTTCTGTGTTTCTCCTTGCGGAGAGTGAGGGAACTGAACTATACCCTTCACTTGCTCCTTTCGCATAAAAACCACCGATTTTTAACAAGGGGCACCAAAAGGGCACTTGAATTTTCGGTTATTATAAATACTTTGTTTTGCTCTCCTTTGCTTTTGCAAATTTATTATATTTAGAATTTCAGAGTTAAATTATCTTCATTATCGATTCATCATAAGCTTGTACACGCATGGGATTACTACCAAATTGAGCAATGTAGCAGATAACAAACCGCCAAGTATAACCACTGCCATCGGACTTTGTATTTCATTACCTGGTTCTCCATCTTTTATGGCAAGTGGTATCAATGCAAGCCCAGTTGTAAAGGCAGTCATGAGTATTGGATTTAACCTGTCCAAAGCTCCTGTTTTGAGTAGCTCAAAACCCTGCACTCCTTCTTTCCTCAAATCCTCATAACGAGACACCAAAAGAATGCCATTTCGAGTAGCGATTCCAAACAAGCTAATAAACCCAATGGTAGCAGCTATGCTGATAATACCGGAAGTGAAATACACAATCAAAATTCCACCAATCAAAGCCAATGGCAAGTTAATCAAGACAATGGAAGAGAGCTTCACATCCTGAAACTCAAAATATAGCAACAGGAAGATAATTAAGATGGCTACAACTGCTGTAACGAGCAGTAATTGAGAAGCCTTGGCCTCACTTTCAAATTGACCACCATACTCTACCCGATAGCCTTCAGGAAGGTCAATACTCATATCGACAATCTGTTGAATTTCATTGACCACTCCACGCAGATCTCGCCCTTGCACATTGGCTGCTATTACAATCTTTCGCTTTACATTCTCTCTTGAAATGGTGTTTGGAGAACTCACAGACTTCACATCTGACAACTGATCCAATGTGATTTTACCACCATTTGGCAAAGTAATCATAGCAGACTGTAGAGCTTCCATACTATTTCGAGACTCCTTTTGAAAGCGGACGATCAGGTCAAAATATTGTTGACCTTCGTAGATTTCACCTGC
>JBMYOR010000507.1:0-2932 GCA_049599535.1 Bacteroidia bacterium
TCATTAAGAACCTTGCTTCTTCTTCATATTTAGATCCAGGGTTGTCTCTAGTAAAATTACCTAAGGCCCAAACCGCCGCCTTGTAATCTTGAATTTTATGATAAATTTTAGCTGTTTGATATGATTTGAGCTCAATTTTAGACCTTAGCTCATCAATTATTTTGTTGCATTCTGCTACGTGTTCGCTATCCGGAAAAGTGTTGGTAAACTTTTCAAAGGCATTTATTGCTTTTTGCGAAGACTGCTGATCGAGACTTGATTTTGGCGAAGTAGTATACAAACATTTAGAATGCATAAATAAGGCATCTTCAGAGTTTTTTGAATATGGGTATGAATCGTAAAATTGTTTAAAATGATATGAAGCTAAAAAGTACTGCTCCATGTTAAATTCACAATAGGCCAAATTGTATAAAATGGTTTTCATTTGATCTTGACCTAAAAATATTCGCCTTAATTCTTCGTATAATGGTAGGGCCTTATTGAATTCTTCTTCACCAAACAGTTTATTTGCAGTTTCTAGTTTCAATGTGTAATCATCGCTATTAACTACCTTTTGGTATTCACTGCATGATGTTAACATTAAGATAATCAACGTTATGGCTAAAAATGGGCTTTGTAATTTCATAAACCGCGCAAAATTAATGATTGTTTACTTACTAATGGTTATGTGAATATCTTGGTTGTATGCACCTTGCTTCTTTTGGTATTATTGGCCTTTGTTTTAGCTTTGCACTCTTAATTATTACAGGTATATGGATATTTTCGCTAAAGTATCAGAAAATAAAGGCCCTTTGGGTCAGTATTCAAATTTTGCTCATAACTACTTTACCTTTCCAAAACTTGAAGGTGATATAAGTAACCGAATGTTGTTTAGAGGTAAGGAAAAATTGGTTTGGAGTTTAAATAACTATTTAGGTTTAGCTAACCACCCTGAAGTTAGAAAAGTTGATGGCGAAGCCGCTGTTCAATTTGGTTTAGCTTCTCCAATGGGCGCTCGAATGATGAGTGGAAACTCAGTGTACCATGAGCAGCTCGAAAACGAACTAGCAGAGTTTGTAGGTAAAGAAGATGTATTCCTATTAAATTATGGATATCAAGGCGTAGTTTCTATAATTGACGCAATGGTAGATAGGCATGATGTTATTGTTTATGATGCAGAGTCTCATGCTTGTATAATTGATGGTGTAAGATTACATCAAGGCAAAAGATTTTTATACGTTCACAACGACATGGAAAATCTTGAAAAGCAACTAAAAAGAGCTGAAAAGCTTGTAGCTGCTAATGGTAGAGGGGGCATTTTCGTTATTACAGAAGGTGTATTCGGTATGTCAGGTAATCAAGGCAACCTTAAGGACGTTGTGGCTCTAAAGAAAAAGTATGACTTTAGACTTATGGTTGATGATGCTCACGGTTTTGGAACTTTAGGAAAAACAGGAGCAGGTACTGGTGAAGAGCAAGGCGTGCAAGACGAAATTGACGTTTACTTTTCAACTTTTGCAAAATCAATGGCAAGTATTGGAGCCTTTGTAGCGAGTACCGAACCTGTAATTGAGTTTTTGAGATATAATATGAGATCTCAGATTTTTGCAAAATCTTTACCTATGCCACTTGTAATAGGTGACCTAAAAAGACTTGAGTTACTTAGAACTGAGCCATCGTTAAAAGATAATCTTTGGAAGATTGTAGATGAGTTACAAAGCGGTTTAAGAGATAGAGGATATAATTTGGGCACTACATCAAGTTGCGTTACACCAGTAATTTTAAACGGTACTGAGCTTGAAGCAGCGAACCTTATTATGGACTTAAGAGAGAATTATGATATTTTCTGTTCAATGGTAGTGTATCCTGTTGTGCCTAAAGGAGTTATAATGTTAAGATTAATTCCTACCGCAGCGCATACTTCTGCAGATGTACAAGAAACATTAACGGCTTTTGATAGCATTTCAGATAAATTAAAAAATAAACAATACAGTTCTGATAAGATTGTGTTGGTATAAAATGCGGAAATAGGATGTGTATATTTGATAATATGCTTAATATTACCGTGCAAACAAAGATTTTGTCAACTTAAATACTTTAGACTATGAACAGATTTGCAGAAGTTCGTGATTTGGTAATGTCAATGGAAGGTGATTTCGCTAAATTCTACGACAAAAACAACAAAGCAGCCGGAACAAGAGTACGTAAAGGCATGCAAGACCTTAAAAACCTTGCACAAGAAGTACGTATGGAAGTTCAAAACGTTAAGAATAACGGTTAAATTGTTGTTGCAAAACGTAAAAAGGGTCTACTCATTGAGTTAGACCCTTTTTTTATGTCAAGTTAAATTTTTGCCTGTCACATCATTAGGCCTTTTATTTTATCTTGTAAATTATCACTTGCAGCTATTAAAGGAAGCCTCACAACGTTTTTACAGAGGTTTAATTCGCTCATTAAGTATTTAATGCCAACCGGGTTTCCTTCATCATAAATCGAATTTGTAATGTCAAGCATGTTATAATGCAATTTGCGGGCATCGTCAAACTTATTTTCTAAGGCCAATTTCACCATTGATGAATATTGTTTCGGATATGCTTGAGCAATAACGGAGATTACACCTTTGGTACCTGCTGCAATCATTGAAAGCGTAAGTGTATCTTCACCAGATACCACATAAAAATCATCTGGTGCATTATTTTCTATTTCCATGATTTGATCCATACTGCCAGATGCTTCTTTTATACAAACTATGTTTTGAAACTTGCTGGCAAGCTTTACAGTGGTAGCCGCTGACATGTTACAACCCGTGCGGCCTGGAACATTATAGAGAATAATATCTTTTGTTGTGCTTTGTGCTATTTTACTAAAATGTGCAATCAGGGCGTTTTGATTTGGTTTATTGTAATATGGCGTAACAACCAAAAGACCCGAATGATCATACTTATTAAGCTCA
>JBMYOR010000508.1:0-2926 GCA_049599535.1 Bacteroidia bacterium
ACCTGGGTTTATATTGGTGTAATAAACCTGATTTTGTCCTGGGGCGGTTTGGCGAGCTCTTTTATTAAAACCCTTAAGTTGATAAGTGTAAATTCTATTTGCAGATTCAAGTAAACCAGCCGATGCGAAGGAAAATTCAAAAGAGTTTTGGTTATAACTTAATTGTATCTCTTCAGTTGTTTCAGTTGCATTTGTGATATTGTAAAGGCTTTGATAAGCAAGTCCTTGAATATTAATATTTGATATAAAAGTTTTAAAAGTGTCTAATGGCTGCAAATCTGCTTTTAGGTTCATAATAGTAAGTCCGTATATACCACCCATATAAAGTTTGGAACTGTTAACCAATATGGCATTGTGATTAAACTGGTTACTATTTTCAACTCCATTTAAGCTGTAGTTTTTAATGGAGTAATCTGATAATGTCAATTTTGAAACACCCCTAAAGCTCGAAATCCAAACCGAATTTTTTTCATGGGGATAAAAGCCAATAGCATTGTTAGAGAGTAAGCCCTTTTCTTGATCAATTGAATAAACAGAGTCGTTATTTAAAATTATAGAAACACCACTACCTTCTGTACCAATAAGCAAATGGCCGTTTTTAAGTAGCGAAATAGCTCTAATCTCATTCCCTATTGTGGCATGTTTATTACTTAAATTAGTTAATGATTTTGTTTTGAAATTGTATTTGAAAAGGCCTTCATTTCCAGTACCAACCAAAAGGTTTTGGCTTTGATCAAAGGCTAGGTCCATTATGTTTACTGAAATAGCGCTCGGAAAAATATTTTGATTAATCCAATTATAGCTTTCATCGAGCTTAACAATACCGTTGCCCAAAGTACCAAACCAATAATTACCCTTAGGGCCTTTATTAATTGACCAAGCATTAATACCACTATGCAATTGCTCAAAGCAAAATGTTTTGGCATTGTATAAATAGATACCTTCACTAAAACAAGCCAGTAAATACTCATTATCAGCTACCTGCAAAATATCTTTAATTACAGGTGGATGTTTTTTTTCGTTTTGGCATTCTGCAATTCGTTCTATTATGCCCGAATTTTTATCATACAAACAAAGCCCAGCACCATCGGTACCCAGTAGCAGTTTATTATCATCAAACTCTGCTACAGATAGTATTGACTTTTCTGATAAATTGTTAAGGTCTTCTATTAGCGAGCTGATTTGAAAAACCTTGGCAGAATTTTTAATAATGTTTACTCCACCATTATAGCTGCCAATCCAAATGTTTTGTTGCTTATCAAACACTATTTTGGTGAGAGAGCTGCTGTTTAGCAATCTATTGCCAAAGTCATTTTTTTCAATATGCCTTATTTCATTAGTGTTTGTATTTAGGTAATACAAACCATCACCATCTGATGCAATAAGTAATGTAGAATCATTTACAGGCAATATATCTCTTATCACATTGGCATAAAAACCATATTTTTCAGGTTGTAGGTTGTAATTTATAAATTCAAAATTTTCTTTATTTATTCGGTAGAGCCCTGTGCCTTCTGTTCCCAACCACAAGTATCCATTAGCATTAATCAACCTTTTACGATACCCGCTTAAGTTTGGCGAGTTTGCTCTCATTTCATGTGTTTGAACAAAAAGCTCACTTTTTTTAGAGAAAAGGTTCAGGTTTCCACCACCACAGGCTACAAGTATTTGTTCATTTATCTCAATAATGTCAAAAGCTTCGTTGCTACTTAAATTACTTTTTTTATTGGTGTAGTGACTGTAATTGCCCGTTCTAAATTCATATTTTAAAACGCCTTGTCCTACAGTAGCTATCCAAATGTTTCCTTCAGAGTCTTCATAAAACCTAGATATTTCATGGCTAAACAAAAGCTTTTGAAGCGCACTGTCAACCAAGGGGCTAAAATTAAATTGCCCTGAGTTTTTAACATTTATATGGCCCATTCGAGTGCCCACCCACAAGTTGTTTCTAGAATCAATAAAAACGGCTGTAATGCATTTGCCCTTAAATCCTTTACTAAGTTCGTTTTGTTGATTTTCAGCAATAAGGGTCATGGTATAGCCGTCATACCTATTTAAACCATTTTGAGTAGCAATCCACATGTAGCCAAAATGATCTTGAGCTAAATCATATACCGTATTATGCGATAAGCCCTTTTCAATATCAAGTAGCTGCACATTTAAATCATGGCTTGTGGCAATGGTAATTTTCGCTGTTAAAAACAACGAAGCAAAAATTAGCAGGTAAGTCTTTTTAAACATTGCGTTAGAAAGGCTAATTAAGGCAAAATATTTTAGCTGAGTTTCACTTATGGTAAAAAATACTATTTAAGCACTTAAACTTACATTTGTTATTACATCAAATTCAAACAAAATGAGAATGATTAAGTATTTAATGGTTGTAACGGTTTTGATGGCAGCGGCTTGCTCGCCCAAAAAAACAAATTCAAACCAAACCGAAACGGTTATTGAAAAAAATACTGAAACTGTTAAAACCGCCGAATTTGATGCCGAAGGAAAAACAGTTGTACTTTACAATACCAGCGCTAATCTTTTAAACAAGCTTGAAAAAAGCACCATTAGTGGCTTTACTAATGCTCCGCAAGCCCGCGAAGATGAAATTTCAGTTTTTATTAATCCTGAAAAACAGTTTCAAACCCATGTGGGTATAGGGGGCGCAATTACCGATGCTTCTGCTGAGGTATTTGCAAAGCTCTCTGAAGCCAATCAAAAAGAACTTATTAAAGCCTACTTTGATAAAAATGAAGGTTTGGGTTACAACATAATCCGAACATCGATACACAGTTGCGATTTTAGCAGTGGTAGTTTTACCTATGTAAAAGAAGGAGACGAATCTCTTGAGACTTTTAACATTGATCATGATAGAGAGTTTAGGTTGCCCATGATTAAAAAAGCCCTGGAGCTAATTGGTGATGATCTCATGTTT
>JBMYOR010000509.1:0-2924 GCA_049599535.1 Bacteroidia bacterium
ACCTACTAAAAACAGCTTGAAAATATTGTTTGCAAAATGCACAACCCCAGTCAAAGCAATGGCTTGGTCAATAGGGAAGAAGATAGCAAAAACGGGAGTGAGAATTGTGCCTAGGCCAAAGCCTGAAAAGAAAGTGAGAATGGCCGTAGCAAATGCAACAATTGAAATAATTACAAATTCCATCTTACGAACTTATAGATTGAAAGTTGCCAAAATATTACGCTTGTTGTTCCTTTTAAAAAAGAAGTACAAGAAAACTCCGAACAACAAACCACTGAACCCACCAGATATTAAGCCAGCCAGAAGATCCATCTGTAAACCAAAGAAAATACCCATGCAAATCCCAAATATGGCTCCTAATAAAATGGCGCGTTTTGTTCCTTTATTCATTAGTCTTTAATTTTTAGTGGTTCGTAACTTTTAAAGATATCATTATTGGTCTCATCCACTAGTTTTTGGTAGGCAGCCCATTCATTTTCAAAAAAGTTATTGATCCCATTAAGCACATGCTCTGTTTCTGATTTGCTCTGCTCAACAGCCAATTTAGCCATCTGACTTGGAGCACCTTCAGAGCTAAGAATATATCCTGTTGCACTCTGTAGGTAATTATTAAGCCTTACGGTTACATGATCGTAACCAACAAAGTCTCTTGGTGTCATATACAAAGCCATTAACGATTTTATGCTGTCGTTTAAGGCTTTACCCTGTTTTGCCAAATCGGCTTTGGCACTGTCATCGGCATTTATCATCATATTATTAACCAATGTAATTACTCCCTGTGCATCTCTAAGCCTATTAAAGCCCGCACTAGCAGCATTTATAGTTTTGTAATGCTCATTTAAAAGGTCTTGGCATTCATTGTATTCGTTTTCATCAAAAGCTGAAAGCCTTGGGTCGTGCAGAACTTCAATTTCGGTGCTCGAAGTGGTTTCTTTATAAACAACAGTTATAGTGTACTTTCCGGGTGCTACTCGCATTCCACCGGGTTTATTATCTTCTTTTTTCCATTGCCTGTATGATGGATATCTAACACCATTGGTCTCAAAGCTCCAATACCTTCTATTCATCCCTGTATCAAGAGCAGCTTTATAATCCCTTACGGTATCGCCCGCTTCGTTTGTAATAATAAAATGAGCCTTTTTCTTTTTGTCAGGTGCTTTGGCATAAATATCAAAATGAGCACCATTACGTTTGTTTTCACCCCTAAAATGCGCATCGCCAACAAAACGAACGCCATCTACAGATTTGGTGCTAAACATATAAGCTTTATGAGCAGTAAACAATTTCAATTCTTCATTAAGAAAACCCTGATCTATTGCTAAAGCTCTTAGCGTACTTATATCGTCAATTATAAAGATAGAACGGCCAAACGTTCCAAGTATTAAATCATTGGTTTTGGGGTGGATTTTCATATCCATGGTTGAAACCGAAGGATAGCCATTTTTGAATTCCTCCCATGTTTCGCCAGCATTAATGCTAACCCAAAGCCCATTTTCTGTGCCTAGAAAGTATAATTCAGGTACAACAGGATCTTGTACAAACGATAAGGCATAGCCTTTTACTGTGCCATCATCAGCTAATCTTTTCCATTTTTTGCCGTAGTCAGTTGTGTGATAAACATAGGTAGCCCAATCATTTTTACGGTAATTATTTATTACAACAAAGGCTTCGCCTGCTTTATGGTCAGAGACATGTATCTGGGGAATCCAACCACCTTCAGGAGCTCCTTTTAGCTTTGAGTATAAGTTATCCCAGGTTTTACCACCGTCTTTAGTTAGCTGCAAATTGCCATCGTCAGTACCTACCCAAATGGTTTGCTTTTCAATTGGGCTAGGGGCTATGCATAAAATATTAGTGTAGTTTTCAGCTTGTGTTGCATCAATGGTAAGGCCACCACTTTTGGCTTGTTTCTGTTTTTCAGGATCATTTGTGGTTAAATCGGGCGAAATGATTTTCCAAGTATTGCCCATATCATTGCTGTAATGCAAAAACTGGCTCCCGAAATAGACTGACTTTGAATCAAAGGGATCAATAGCAATCGCGGCATTCCAATTGAATCTAAGCTTAATACCATCAGGATGAACTGGCTTTATTGTAACATTCTTTCCTGTTTCTCTATCATATTTAACCACATTACCGCCTTGGCTCATGGCAAATCCGTAGCGGCTATTGTCTGGAATGGGCACCACATCAAATCCATCACCAAAATATAGCTCTGAGAAATCATTATTTCTTATTCCGCCAGCTTTTAAAACCCTTGATGGACCAACCCAAGAGCCATTGTCTTGCATGCCACCATAAACATTATATGGAATTTCTAAATCGTAGTTTACATGATAAAATTGCCCAACCGGAAGGTTTTCAACAAACCGCCAGTTGTTTCCTCGATCTCTAGAAATATTTAAACCACCATCATTTCCTTCAATTAGGTAATTCGGGTTGTTTGGGTGCACCCAAAAAGCATGGTGGTCAGGATGAATTCCTTTACCATAATCTAAAATGGTTTTAAATGTTTTACCACCATCTTCGCTCAGCGAAACATAGCTCCATAAGTTGTAAATTCTGTTTTCGTTTATTGGGTCAACGTAAATGTCGGCATAGTAAAAGGGACGATTTCCTACGTTTTTATCAGATTGCAATTTCCAAGAAAAGCCGCCATCATCAGATCGGTATAGGCCAAGTTTTTTCGATTCTACTAAGGCGTAAACCACATCTGGTTTTGAATGGCAGAGCGAAAGTCCAATTCTGCCGTATTCGCCTTTGGGTAAACCGTGGTTTTCATTGCGTTTCTTCCAAGTTTCGCCCCCATCAAAGCTTACATACAAGCCAGAGCCGGGTCCACCACTTGTAAAAAACCAAGGTTCTCTTCTATATTCCCACATGCTTGCAAAAAGCTTATTGGGATTGCTGGGGTCAACAATTAA
>JBMYOR010000510.1:0-2922 GCA_049599535.1 Bacteroidia bacterium
CTGCCTTTGCACCACACTACCTTGCCTTAGCTCAAAAATGTAAAGGCCTGTGGCCAATTGGCTAATATCTATGTTGCCAGGGGCTTGGTTGGCGTTACTGTACTGCAATTGCCCCATTAGGTTGTAAATACTTAAAGCGGCATTTTGGCTGTTGGGGGTGTTTAAGGTTATGCTTTGGGTGGCGGGGTTGGGGTAAAGTTTGAAGTTTTGGCTACGAGGCTGTTCTTCTTCACCTACAATTGGCTCAGCCCCATTATGGGTTACATAAATGCATTTATTTACCGCTTGAGAACCACCTATAAAATGAAAATAAACATGGTCTTTATCAATAATTTCTATATGTGCTACTGGGCAAGCAAAAGTGTATTTATGCGCCCAGTTTTGGCCACCATCATAAGTTTTGTAAAGCTTTGTGCCAGCTTCCAAACGATAACCTATTTTTGAGTTGGCCATTGCAATACGTCCCCAATCATCGCTACTGCTAAAGTTTGTTGTGTACTGTGTATAGATATTACTACCTCCATCATAACTCCATTCAATGGTAATCGTATTATCGTCGTAATTATAATCTAAAAAATAACAAGTATCAATTGAAACAAACCTTGATGGGTTTTCATTAGTTATACTGGCATGACCTTCAAGATTTTTGCCAAAATTATTGCTAGTGAACACATTAAACTTATTCTTATCTTTTTGATTAAACATACCACCAAATAGTATCGTTGAATCATTTCTAATAATTGGACTGCCTAAAAATGAGTCATGGGCAATTTGCCAACTTGTGCCTAAATCCTTCGAACTTAACAATTCATATTTTCCTTTTTTTGTTATATTTTTTGCAAACCATATGTCATCATATAGGTTAATTGTATTATGATAAACTTCAAAAGGAGGTTTTACTTTAGTATATGTTTTTCCTGTGTCATTTGTAATATGGTAATTGTGCAATTCCTGTTCATGTGTTCTAATCCATGAACTGGGAGAATAAACAATGTAATCATGACTTGATGGGTTGTTTTCATACTGTTTCCAATTTTCACCATTATCAAAAGACAAGTAAATTTTTCCATATGATTCGAAAAAGATAGTATCATCTGAAAGGAAAGTGATTGACGTAGGAGTTGGAAGTTCTTTGGATAGAATTATTTCTTTTATATCTGTTTTTTGCCCTTTTGTAGCTAAACCAAATGAAAGACTAATTAACAGGATTTGAAAGTTTCTAAGATTCATAACTATTTATTTAAAATAACTTGAAGGAATAAAGCTTGTACAGTTCGTGACATGTCCATTAAAAGTCCGCCCAATGTAGACATTAGGACTATATGTAATGTTTCCAGAATAAGTAATCGAAAATCCTGTTTTCGCACCATCCCTCCAAGTTCTTTTATCACAACTATTAGTGCAATTAAAAATACTAGGATAAGTCGCTACAAAATACTCATTATAAGGGTTCATATCGACTATGTGACAACGGCTAAAAACTGGGAGCTGTTTCCAATAACCATAAGGGGCTCCACCGCAAAAGTTTGGTGGCCCGGGTGGCGGTGTTGGCACAAAGTAAGACTCAAGGTATCCAAGAATGTCATCTACAATGGGATCGCAATAGTAATCGTTGGCAAGAGTGTCGAATGTGCAATCTGTAATCTCATGTTGAAAAAGATGACCCGTGGGCGAAGTTGTGCAATTGCACATTCCTATAAAATTTTGCGGTGTAAAAAATAGGTCAACATAATTTGCCTTAAAATGTGCATCATCCGCTTTTATAATGCCCCCGGCATAAGCTATAACAATTCTCGCTCCGCTACTCATATCTTTAAGTCCAGAAAAAATAGCAATATCAGCACAGTTTATTTCACTGTTTTCAACAATAACAATTCCTTGGTCGGGATTATCTGAACAAACATCAATATTCCCCCAAACTTCAATTCCTTTCCAACCACAACCACCAATTTTAGAATCAGTAATGGTAAGTGTTGATCCGTTTTCAACAATAATTTTAGTACAAGATAGCATTGTAATAGTGCTCGCATTGATTACTGCGTTGTGTTGGTTTTTTATCACAATATCCCCATCAATTACCAATTCTTCATCATTCCATTCAAGCGGATTTTCAGGTGTGTACACAAATTGATAACCCGGATCAAAGGAAGGTGTCATATCGCAACAATTCGGAATATCAATGATTAAAGTATCAATTCCAAAGCAAGTACTATCGGTATTTTGTATCCAAACAATTAATGTATCGCCAGAGAAAGCATGGGTTTTTCTAGTTGTATCGCCGTTGCTCCAGTAGTATTTTAAATTAGGATAGGTAATAGTATCAGCTACTGCCCAAGCAGAAGCACCATAACAAGGTATGCAGCTAATATCTTGTATTTTAATTTCTACTATTGGTGCTTGAGTTACCTGCACCCTAGTTGTGTCGGTGTATTTACAACCATTACTATCTACATAAGTGTATGTAATTAAATGTGTGCCCACGCCGTAATTAGATGCTAAAAAAGAATCTATGGTTGTTTGGGTGCTATCTTTAAAAATACCGCCGGGTGGTTGGCAAGTTAGCAATTGGCTTGGTGCATTTAGGCAAAGTGGGCCAAGGGTGTCAATATAAATGCTATCTAGCGGGGCTACCAATACATTTAGTGAATCGTATAGCCAACATACGCTGCTATCGGCAATGTTCCAATTGGCTTGCCAAGCGGTGTCAATGAAATGGTATTTCACTTTATGTATGCCTGGGCCGGCTGCTCCCTTTCCAATCCAAAAAGTATCTAGGCTTACATAAATCCCATCAAAATACCCTAAATCGCCACTTCTAAACCAACCATCATCATTAACAACTTCTTGTGTAGCTTTAGGGTTATCCCAGTAACCAATCATATTTGCAGTTGATTTAATAACAACTTCACCAATTGCACCAGC
>JBMYOR010000511.1:0-2921 GCA_049599535.1 Bacteroidia bacterium
ATAACTGTCTTACCCTATATTCTTGATCTAAAATTATATTAGGATTTTCGCTATAAGCATTGGTAATTCTATAATAGTCTACCTCACAAATAAACGATATTGGGTTTGATAGCTTTCTTTTATAAAATAGTCCTACTTCGTAATATCTGCCCGAAACACCATTAAAGTTGTCAATATTTGAGTTTAATGTGAGTCCTCCTGTAAATACTAGACTCATATAATTAGGTAAATTGGCACCCCATAATCCACTACTTAACTCATTGGTTGTATCAACTTGCTCAGATATAGTTACCGTTTGCCCCTTTACTGGAACTAAAAAACATAAAATGCCCACTAAAAATAGCACTACTCTTTTTATTTCCATATTATTAATTTCTGTTTTGTATACCCTTCAAAATGAACTGTTAAGTAGTACTTTTTACCAACTGTAACCGCATTACCAATATTGGTATAAATTATAACTTTTGGCCAGTTTACCTGAACACTATCACTGATGCTTTGCTTCCGTAGTGTTCCCACATTGTAATAAACTACTTTATGCGTGTATGATTCTAGTTTAACAAACATATTTTTAGCTAAGCAGAGCCTTGCAAATGAATCAACTGAAATTGATGGATTTAATGGAACCAATAAATGAGAGTTTGAACTTGAATCGGAAACAATTTCAAAATCAGGGAAATTAGTTTTATGACCACCTAAAGCTTTTGATGCCAACGGAACACCGTATCCATGAGCATAATCAAAATATGGATATAAATGTCCTGCTTTTTGTAATTCTTCAAAAACTTGTTTTTGATTTTTATTCGGAAATTTTTGAAGGTAACACGCTACAAAACCAGCCACCAATGGGCTTGAAAAAGATGTGCCCTGAAATTGCTCATAATTATTACCGCTATTGCAGCAAAATGTAATTCCTGATGCGCAAAGATTTGGTTTAAGATTGCCTTTGGCATTAGGTCCGTATGAGCTAAAACCTGTTTTTACATCGGTTTTTGGGTTAAGAGCGCCAATAGCCAAAACACTATCGGCATCAGCCGGAGCGCCAATATAGCGCCAAGAGTTGTCTCCATCGTTGCCCGCTGACGTTACTACTATAATACCTTTGGCAAACGCCATATTCGCTGCTTTTGAAACTAGGCTACTGCCATCCATATCTTCAAGAAAATAGCGATTATTAGTGTATCCTAAAGATGAATTAATAATATCAGCCCCATTTTTATCAGCCCACTCTGCGGCGGCCAACCAATACTCTTCTTCGGCAGCTTGTTCAAAAAAGTGCCTTTCAGTACGCGCCAATAAAAACTGTGCTTTTGGCGCCAAGCCCATAGGTTTTTCATTATAAATTCCACCAATTACTGATAATACTGAAGTACCATGCGTACTACCCCTGTAGGGTGATTCTCTTTTAGCCACAAAATCATAGGTATTGACAATTTTTAAATGACTCAATGATTTATGAGTATTTGCTCCTGTAAAACCTGCATCGAGAACGGCAATTCTAACTCCATCACCTTCAATACCTGCTTTTGCAAACAAACTACCTTCCATTCGCTCAGTTTGATACTCAAGATGATTGGCAAGTTTGGCTTTTGAATCATAGGCCAATGCACTAATTTCAACCCTTAAGTCATTAACGTGCTGTATGTACTTAACAAATGGCAGGCTATTAATAGCGGTTAAATTAGAACTATTTGCATAAACACAAGCCATATTAAACCATCGACTTACGGTTGTAATACTATCACAGTATGGCCTAAGTGCATTAACATATTCAGCCTTTACGGGTAAGTCAGTTTTCTGCACCAAAGGCACATCGCATTTATTTCTCCTTATAATTGTGTTTTCATGAAAATAGGTGTGTGGATTTAGGGTTTGCCCTTGCTTATCGGTAAAAAATACATAGTACTTATTGGCCAAGCCAGAAAATGAAATTAGCAAAAAAAACAAACTTAAAAAACACTTAGGCATGTGCCATTTTTAATATAGGCAATACACCGTTTACAATAAATTGAACGCCAATTGCCATAGTAATAAACCCCATAATTTTGGTTAGTGCTTCAAGGCCTGATGTACCTAAAATTGGTAAGGCTCTGCCAGAATATCTGAATGAAATAAATACTGTAAAGGCCACAATAAGGATTGCCACCGCTAAAAGTAAAAATTTAATAGCTGAATCGGCTTTTGTGCTCATACTTATTACGGCAGCCATGGCGCCGGGCCCAGCCAATAAAGGAATTGCCAACGGAGTTAAAGAAATATCTTTCTTGGTAAGTCCTTCAGTTCTTGATTCAGCCGATAGGTTGGGTTTTTCAATTGAATTTAGCAAAATAAAGCCCGAACGCACGATTACCAATCCACCGGCAATTCTTATCCCTTCAAGGCTTATTGCAAAAAACTTGAGAATAAACGATCCTGCTATTAAAAAACCCAGCAGTATCAAAATCATCATTATAGCGCTTTTACGCGCCATTAAATCACGGTGATGTTTATCAGAATTTACGGTAAGTGCCAAAAAAACAGGCATAGTACTAATAGGGTTCACCACTGAAAACAGTGTGGCCAGAGCACCTAAAACATACATTCCGTAATCGTTCATTGGTGCAAATTTATGTACTTAAATATTGTATTACTCTACAATAATTTTTTGAGCTAGGTTTTTACCATCATTAAACTGTAAAACCAGCAAATAAACGCCTTTTTGCAATTGATCAACAAGTATTGAGCCCCCATTTACCAAGGTTTGGCCTTGCACTACTTGGCCTTGCAAGTTATATACTAAGGCTTGGGCATTGGTCTTAGAGTTAGCCCATTTTACAATTACCTTACTATGGGCAGGGTTAGGAAAAAGTGAAAGGCTATAGTTATTTTCAGGCTGAATTATGCCATTATATATTTTATTAATGCCATTTGCAAAAAGCAAC
>JBMYOR010000512.1:0-2918 GCA_049599535.1 Bacteroidia bacterium
CGTAAAATGAAAATATTTGAGCTTTGCTAAACCCTTTTTGAAAAAGCTCTAAATCTTGCCGTGTGAGTTTTTCGCCACCAAGGTTTACTCTATTAATGCCCGGCAATAATTTGTGGCCATTAGCTAATATTACTAATTTTAAAAAGCTGGGCGTAACGCTTAAAACGTTGGGCGCTAAATCAACTGTTTTTAAATTATGAGCAAACTGTTGCGGTGTATTGCTTGGTAAGCAAATTAAAGTTCCGCCACCACAGGCCACACTTGTAAAAGTTTCGATACCCGAAATATTATCTAATTGATATACAAGCGGAACAATTATTGGTTTTTGAAGGTGAATATATTTTGAAAGTAAACTATCGAACCTATGCACAATCCACTTTGGACTACCACTTGTGCCGCTTGTACTAATGATTAATCCACTGCTGTTGGTTTTTCGCAGCTCGTTAATACACTCATCAGCAATGGTAGATTCGTTGAAAGTAATTTCACTATTGATTTCAATTGTAGCTTCAATTACAACCGTTATATTATCGGGAACTGATTTGTAAAAGGGTACTATAATGGATTGAATAGAAGCCAAGGCTAAAAAGCTGCTTAGGGCATCTTCAGTATTTTCGATTTTTAAAGCAATTACTTTGTGTGCAAGGCCAATCTTTTTATAGGTCAACCTCTTTTTTTCAACCTGCTTTGCAAATTGATTATAAGTAAGCTCTGTTTGAGCCCTTTTAAACAACACCTTAGAACCAAAAGCTTCTATATGATTTAAAAAAGAATAAGCGCTCATATAATTACTCCACCTAAGTATATATTTTGCCCCGTAATGTTATGAGACTCTTCTTTTAATAAAAAATCAATTACATTTTGAACATCGCTAAACTCAACTGGTTTGGCAATAGCCTGCTGACTTAGCATGTAATCAATTCGATCTTTGGGTATACCTTTTATGATTTTAGTATCCATTACCGCCGGTGAAACCAAATTTACGGTAATGTTAAAGGGTGCAAGTTCTTTAGCAAAAACTTTCGAAAATGTTTCAATTGCTGCCTTTGATGATGCATAGGCGGCTTCAAACGGTGTTTTTAGGGCAAGCGTTTGACTACCAATATTTATTATACGCCCTTGGCCACTTTTAATCATAAGCTTTGATAGCTCTTGCATTAAATACACCGCCCCATTGTAATTAACGTCCATTATTTTTCGGATTTTACTAATTGGTGTTGTGATTACCTGATTAAAAGCCCCCATTGCCGCATTATTTATTAAACCATAAACATTTAGCTTTTCATTTTTTACATAATCGATTACCTTTTTACAATCACTGATATTGCCCACATCAGCCTTAATAATATGATAATTTGCGGTTTCGCTTATGTTTCTGGCACAAGCCAGCACATTATATTGTGCGCAAAGGCTTTGACTAACATATTGGCCCAAACCACGAGAAGCTCCCGTTACAATTACAGCCTTTTTAATTGGGCTCATTTTTTAATTTATGATTTATAAAAGCTGCTAAAGTTTCAACACTTTTAAAAGGAGATTTTGTGGCGCTAAGGGCACTATTATCGGTAAGCACAATTGAAATTCCTGTTTTTTCTAAAACCGCATTTTCAACTTCAACAATAAGCCTTACCAAGTTAAGCGAATTTAGCTTACCATTATTACCGTATATACTCAAGTTATTGATTGATTTATCATATTCAATGAAATTATCATCCAAAATTGAATGTAATTTTTCCAATACCAATTGCTCTATTTCTAACATTCTTTTTTAAATATTACTCAATAACTTTAATATAATTTGTACAAAGTTAAAAATGCAAAACGTAGTAAAATTCACTAGTTTTTTTATGCTAAAAAACCTTTAGGCACTCCCCTTGCTGGGTTTCCACTAATGAGTAAATTATCACCAAAAATTCCGTTTACTACCGCGCCCGGTGTAATGGTGCAATTATTACCTATTTGCGTATTGCCTACAATTATGGCACCTGATGAAATGTTGGTTTCGTTACCAATTACCAACTTGTAATACGTAAAATCTTTTACTTGCTTTTGTTGATCTTTAAACCCCATAAACGCATGAGCAAGAATTAATACTCCCACTCCAATATCACAATTATTACCAATTATAATAGAGCCACCACCGGCAAATAGCGTTGTTCTTACGCCAATTACACTTTGGGTTCCGATATAAATTTTGCCGGCAGCTTCATAAGCTTGACCCCCGGTGTTTAAATAGGCAAACTTATTAATCTTGGCACCAGATTCAATATGCAAATTTTCAACTTTACCTACTAGTTGAATATCATTTTGAAATATTGCATCAGGAAATTTTTGAATTAATGCATTTTTTCTATCAAGTTGGGTGAGCTCTTTTCTCACCAAACTTTTTAGAGCCATAATCCATCTTTTTATTGCCATAAAACAAAGTTACAAGAACTATGCTTGGTGCTACGGCATAGTAAATCGCTGCATATCTTTGTTGTTAATGAATCTGACTTCAGAGCACATACTCGGACAAAAAATTGGCGAGGGCAAAAAGCAACTTTTAATAGCCATTGCCAGCATACATGGCAACGAGCCTGCTGGCGTTAAAGCGATTGAAAGGGTATTTAAGGTTTTAATAAATTCTGATAAAAATTTTAAAGGCGCTTTTATAGGAATGGCCGGCAACCTGCTTGCTATAAGGCATAATAAACGCTACTTAAAAACTGATTTGAACAGAATTTGGACCGAAAGTGACCTTGAAATTGCAGATTCAATTGATTCGGCTATTGAGTTTCCTGATCATTTTCAGCTTAAAACGCTAAAAAAAACCATTGATTATTATTTGAACCTTGGCTATGAAAAAGTGTGTATTGTTGATTTACACACAACATCGGCCAATGGCGGTGTATTTATTGTTTGCCCCGACAATGAAA
>JBMYOR010000513.1:0-2912 GCA_049599535.1 Bacteroidia bacterium
GACTTTCGTGTTATTTTTCTGATTGCCCAACAAGCGTGAAAAAGTGACAGAACAGCAAAAGCACCGCCAACAAGAATTATTTCAAAAATCAATATCAAATTAGCATCAAGTGTTGGCCAACCTTTCATCTCACGTTTTTGAAAACGGTCAACTTTCATAACCACCCTGCGGTAAAGGAAAATGACACAAGCAACAAAAACGCCTACTGCCATTAACTCAAAAAAGCCAATTAAAATAGGATAAAGAGAACCTAAAAATGGGGCAAATACGCGGTGCGTTCCAAAAATACCGTCAATTACAATTTCAAGTACTTCAATATTTATAAGTAGGAAACCTGCATAAACCACAAAATGCAAAATGGCCATTGTAGGGCGCTTAAACATTTTCTTTTGTCCAAAAGCAAAAAGCAGCACCTGTTGCCATCGCTCTCCTTTTCTATCGTTACGGGGTTTATCGTCTTTTCCTAAGTTAATGTTTCTTGATATGAATTTTATTCGCTTTGCAAACAAATAAATGGCGCCAGCCATTATTGCCGCAAATAATATCTGAAAAGCAATTTGCATATAGGGCCTTTATAGAGTGTAACCACAAAAATGGGCAATTGTTAAGATAATGATTGATTTAAAGTATCCCCAAGAAAAGTATTTGCAGAAAATGAAAAAAAAAGTTTGTAGTTTAAATGGTAAAGATATATTTGCACCCGCGTTCACAACAGGTGAACACAAAAAAGTGTTGGTGATGTAGCTCAGTTGGTAGAGCAAAGGACTGAAAATCCTTGTGTCGGCGGTTCGATTCCGTCCATCACCACATTTTAGAGCCCAGCTGAAAAGTTGGGCTTTTTTTTTGCCCTTTAAGTTGGATAACTCAAGTCGAAAACCACTCACTTTCTCTCTTCTATTTTACTTCAATTAAACCACATTTAATTCTCAATAATTAAATTGGGCGTTCAAAGGTTTTAATCTTTGAACTAACATGACGGCAAAAAGTGTATTAAGGCTCAACCCTACTAAGGCGCTCAATTCTGCTTACCAAAAACAAAAACTTGGTAGAAATGAAATTGATCTATTCAAACATGAACTCATTGCGCTTCTCAATCAAGTTGAAGACGATGGACTTGAAGAGTTTGTAAAAAACGCATTAAGCGACTTTCTAAAAAACACATGGTATAAGGGCAAGCACTACATCAATATTAAGGAGCGAAAGGATTTAGTCATTCACCATGAAGACAAACCCAAAAGCGAAGTTGGTGTAATTATAGAAGCCAAAGCGCCAAAGAATAAAAGCGAGATGGTGAGCCAAAGGAACTTGAACACCAAAGCGCTGCAAGAACTCCTACTCTATTACTTCACAGAACGAATTGGCGTAAACAATAAATCAATAAAGCACTTAATTGTAACTAATGTAAATGAGTGGTTTGTTTTTGATGAAATACAATTTGAGCAACTATTTGCGCAAAACAAAAAGCTAGTTGAAGCTTACAAAGCATTTGAACGCGAAAAGAGAAGCACCGACTACTTTTATAAAGAGATAGCACAAGAATATATAGCCAAGGTAGCTAATCAGCTCACCTATACCTATTTTGATATTCGCAAATACGAAAAACCACTACGCGATAGCGAAAAGAAAAACGACAAAAAGCTTATTGCACTTTATAAGCTCCTAAGCCCCGAACATTTACTCAAGCTTCCATTTGCAAACGATAGCAACCAGCTCGACCGCAAATTCTATTCTGAGCTATTGCATATTATAGGCCTAAGCGAAGAAAAAGAAAAGGGCAAAAAATTAATACAACGGTGCGCTCCTGAAAAACGAAATGAAGCATCATTGCTTGAAGCTGCCATTATTCAGCTTGATGCACTTGATAAGCTTGGCCGACTAAATAACGTAAAAAAATATGGCGAAAACCGCCAAGAGCAATTGTTTAATGTTGGCCTTGAGCTTTCAATTACTTGGATTAACCGTGTGCTTTTTCTCAAGTTGTTAGAAGGTCAATTGCTCACTTACAACAAAGGCAATGAACAATACAAGTTCTTAGATTTTAAGCACATTAATAATTACGACGATCTAAATACGCTCTTTTTTCAGGTACTAGCCAAAACCACAACCGAGCGGCGGCAAAGCATTCTTGAAAAATTTGCCCATATCCCCTATTTAAACTCTTCGCTTTTTGAACCAACTGAGCTTGAGCAAGAGTGCCTATTTATTAGCCAATTAGCCGACGACCGCAAAATGCCAATTATTAGCAGCTCGGTGCTTAAAGATGAAAAAGGCAAAACCCGAAAAGGTGACATTGTAACCGTTGAATATCTGTTTGAATTTTTGAACGCTTACGACTTTAGTTCTGAAGGTGCTGAAGACATACAAGAAGAAAACAAAACGCTTATAAATGCATCTGTACTCGGTTTAATATTTGAAAAGATTAACGGCTATAAAGACGGTTCATTCTTTACCCCTGGTTTTATTACTATGTATATGTGCCGCGAAACATTGCGGCGCTCAGTAGTGCAAAAGTTTAATGATGCTAAAGGGAGGGAATGTGAGAGCATTGCTGACATTTACAATAGCATAGGAGCTAAAGACACCGCCGAGGCCAATGAGATTATAAACTCGCTCAAGGTGTGCGACCCTGCTGTGGGTTCGGGTCACTTTTTGGTTTCTGCCTTAAATGAGATTATTGCCATTAAACATGACCTTGGCATTTTGCAAGATGCCAAGGGTAAAAAGTTGCGCGATGTAGAAGTGGCGGTGGTAAATGATGAGCTAATTGTAAAAAATGAAGACGGCGAACTTTATGAATATAACCCCAACAATAAAGAGAGCCAACGCATACAAGAAACACTTTTTAAAGAGAAACAAACCATAATTGAAAACTGCCTTTTTGGTGTTGACATAAACCCTAACTCGGTAAAAAT
>JBMYOR010000514.1:0-2904 GCA_049599535.1 Bacteroidia bacterium
CCCGTTTTTTAGCTCAATAAATGATAAACCTTTAATGTTTAATTCTACGTTTAAGTCAAGGGTTCTAAAGCCAAATTCAAAGGTTTCGTGCCCTTTTTTAACCTTATCAACCACAGCATCAAGATCAAAATTTACAGTATAAGCAGTGCCAAAAGGTAATTGCTTTGTGGGCCTAAACTCAATGGTGTTTTCACTTACCCAATAAGCCTTGCCATCAACTCTTGGGCTAAAATCAAAAAGTGTTTGGGTTTCTTCTTGTTCATAGGTAAACGAATCTTTTATAGCTCTGTCAAAGGTTATTTTAATAGCACTTTTTGTAGAAACCACGCCTGATGTAAATGCCTGAATGTATTTGGCAAAAGCGGGATCAATTTTAGGTGCATTGTCTTTTGCTTTTAAATTAGTAAATGGATTAAAAACTATGAGCAGGGTTGCGGTGGTTATTACAACAGCGCCTATGGCAATTTTTGAAATGCCTACTTTTTTAAGAATGCCTGAAGCCATTAAAAGTTGTTTTGATTGGTTTTAAAACTGTGCTTGCCCAAAGTTAACCTGATATAAGTAAAAAAAGTATTGAGAAATTTATTGCGTGGTTGAAAAAGCTGATGCCTTAAAAAAAAGCCATTCTCAAAATAATTGAGAATGGCTTTTGTTAAATAAAAGGTTTTTGACCTAAATTTTAGTTTTTAATCAACCTTTTGGTAAAGCTTTTATTTGATTCTAAATCAATTACTTTGAGCATATACAAGCCATTATTAAGGCCTGAAATATCTATTTGAGTATTTAAGCTTGCCTTTTGGTTTAGAATTACTTTTCCGCTCAAATCAAGCACTTGCACGTTTGCATTTGCCGATAAACCATTTACGTTTACCAAGCCATTACTTGGGTTTGGATAAACTTCAAATGAATTTATTTCGGGTTTGTCGTTTAATCCTACAATTACAAACGGACCATCAGAAAACTGGCAGTTATAAGCGTATGCATAATCACTGGTATCAAACTCAGCTCGTACTAGTGGCATTTGAGTTTCGGTGCCCCAATACATTAGTTCATAATTAAAATCATCAAACTTAGATGTGTTTACGGGTATACCAAAAACCTTAAGGGTTTGCTCGGTTGTTTCTTTTGTAATTATGTTAACCCTAAGTACCGTTGCTGAATCGCCATTCATATGTAGTATTCCGTTACCGTCAACTCCAATGGTTCTTACTTCGGTGGTTTTCAATTCTAAAGTCATGCCTTCTTGCTGTGGCATGTCAAGTTTAATGGTATACGATACTGTGTCTGCACCGCCAAATCCATAAATCATATCAGTTGAAATTATGGTTTGAGGCTTGCTGTAAGGCGCATTAATGGTGTCTTTTTGGCCAGAGCGTCCATTGCCCATCATAGCACCCATATCAATAATAGCGCTCATGCCGGTCATGGCCAAGCTGCCTTCTTCTCTTTTATAAAAGGCGTAAATCTGCTGTACAGTATCAGATTTTAAAGCGCTAAGTTGTGCAGTGTTAGGAACATTTAAATATTGAAAAGAATGCACTTCTCTTGTAGTGGTGTCAACTTCCATTTTTACAATTGGTTCACCATAACCTTTAGCGTAGTAAAGCATTTCAAAAGTGCTAAACGTATCAAGTTCTACTTGCATTAGGTTACCGCTCATAAATACTGAATCAACACTGGCATTAAATGTATATCGTAGTATTTGCATAAACTCAAAAGAATCGTCATTTGGCATGTACATGGTGCCGTAGCCCAGTTGTCTATCTACGGTGTTTTTTATTTCTCGGTGTTTTACTGTAAAAAATCCTTCTGTAAAAGATGCGCCCCAGGTACTTTGTTGTTTATACTCGTTGTTCCAATCAGATTTGGTGGTGTGCATGCGGTGAGAAGGTACTAAGTTGGCCGATTCTACAGCGTATGAGTTTGACGGAGTTTGTGTGAGTAAATACCCTTTATCGGCTTTAGCTCCAATACCATGATGCACAAAATCTCCATTTTGTTCTTTAAAAAAGCTCATAATAGTAATCACGGTATCGTTTCCAACAGTTTCAAGCTCTTCAACCCGGGCTACATCAGCATCGGTAAAGTTGGCGGCCCATTGCGTATTTGCAGGGTTTACGTAGTTAATTGATACACCTGCCGAATCTCTAAAATCATTGAGGAAATCAAACCATATCCTTTGGTTGGCGCCTCCTTGCATATCGAGATACCAGCCAATGTTACCCATAAATTGACTATAAGGCTTAACTGCAATATAATCATATTGATCACCTACCTGCGGAAAATCATTGGTAGTAAAAGCAATTGGGTCGCGGTATTGCTCAACATAAATTTCATTTGAGTTAGCCCAGTTGGCATTTGGATGACTTGCAGAAAATTTAAAATCAGAAGCATCTCGGTAGGCTATAAAAGATGTATCAAAACCTAGGGTTTTAATATTGGTAAAATCGTAAACTTGATTGGCTCCGCTTTCACCAAAAACCACGGTGTCGGCAATATTGCTCCGCCAGTTGGTATCTAGCACACGGTGCACCGTGTATACTTTGTTTTTTTCGGGCAAGTCGTTATCAGTTAATACAATCTGACCAAATGATAATGATGCAAAAAACAAGAATAAAAAAGAGAGTAAAGTGTTTTGTTTCATTTCTGTTTAATTATTTCAAACCACAAATACATGTTTTGTAATAAAAGGTTGCATTTAAACAGCAGGCTCTTCGCCGGTCATTGTATTTAGCTCAATATCTAAGTGATAAAAGGTGCTACTGTCTTTCTCAAGTAGTTTTATTTTATCAAGAATGGTGTTAAATAATGATTCTTCTTCGAGTTGCTCGGCTACATACCATTGCATAAAATTAAAAGTGGTAAAATCTCTTACCGATTGACTCTCAAAAACGATATTATGTA